>QILU01000197.1 GCA_003233475.1 Ahrensia sp. | reverse complement strand
CATCGAGCAGCAAAACATTGGCACCGGATTTTAGCATTTTTGCGAGGTGCACCCGGTTGCGCTGACCGCCTGAGAGAGTGCCGACTTTTTGCTGCTGGTCGGCTTTGCGGAAATTGAACGAACCCACATAGGCTCTTGAATTGATTTCGTGCGCCCCAAGTTTGATGACTTCTGAACCGCCGGAAATTTCCTCCCAAACTGTGGCGTCGGCATTCAAACTGTCACGGCTTTGGTCGACATAACCAAGCTTCACCGTGTCGCCAATTTTTATCACACCGCTGTCGGGTTTTTCTTCCCCCGTCAGCATTTTGAACAGGGTGGATTTACCCGCACCGTTGGGGCCGATAATGCCGACAATACCGCCGGCGGGAAGTTTGAAATTCAAATTCTCAATCAGTTGCTTATCGCCAAAACCCTTGCTCACCCCTTCGGCTTCAATCACCAATTGCCCCAGTCGCTCAGCGACAGGAATAACAATTTGCGTATCACTGGGGCGGCGCTGTTCGGCGGCTTCCACCAGATCATGGTATTTGTTGATACGGGCCTTGGATTTGGCCTGACGGGCCTTTGGAGATTTGCCCATCCATTCCCGCTCCCGGTCCAACTGGCGCGTGCGGGCATCATCCTCACGCCCTTCCTGAACCATCCGCTTCTTTTTCTTTTCCAGATAGGCGGTGTAATTGCCCTCATACGGAATGCCCCTGCCCCGGTCGAGTTCCAGAATCCAGCCTGTTACATTATCGAGGAAATACCGGTCATGGGTGACGATCATCACCGCGCCTTTAAAATCGCGCAGGTGTTTTTCCAGCCATGAAACGGTTTCCGCATCCAAATGGTTGGTCGGTTCATCGAGCAACAACAAATCGGGTTCTGCAAGGAGCAAACGACAAAGGGCAATACGGCGCGCCTCCCCGCCGGACAGATTTTTAACCGCATCATCGGGCGGCGGGCAGCGCAGTGCGTCCATAGCCATCTCGACTTTGGAATCCAGATCCCAAAGCCCTTCCGCATCAATTTGGTCCTGCAGTTTGGCGCCTTCCTCTGCGGTCTCATCGGAATAGTCCATCATCAGTTCATTATAGCGTTCCAAAATGGCGGCCCACCATAACGTTCTCACGAACCGTCTTGCTTTCATCAAGTTGCGGCTCCTGTTCCAGATACCCAACCTTTGCCCCTTCCGCGACCCACGCCTCCCCCTGCCACTCGGTATCAATCCCGGCCATAATCTTGAGCAGGGTGGATTTACCTGAACCATTGGGGCCAAGCACGCCGATTTTTGCGTCCGGATAAAATTGCAGATGCACATTGTCGAGAACCTTTTTACCCCCGGTATAGGTCTTGGTCAGACCCTGCATGTGATAGATAAACTGGCGTGCCATGGGGCAACTCTCCGTGGAAAAAAGGCGAGCGACAATTAGTCGGCGCAACTGTTGGGATCATGTTAGAGATGATGTAACGGGTGCGTATCTTGAAAACAAGACACTTGCACCAGCCGAAAAGGAATTATTCAGCCATGGCCTGGAAAACATCGAAAGTTAATTCCGCGACAGGCGCTGAGCTGCATCTCTATTCATCCCTGCCCAAGGGCAAGCCAAGAGCCATACTCCAAATCAACCACGGTATGGCGGAACATGCGGCGCGCTACGAACGGTTTGTCAAAGCCCTCTCAATAGCGGGCTACGCCGCATACGCCCATGACCACCGGGGCCACGGCTTAACCAAAGCTAATGACGCTCCCCTTGGCATTTTCGCCAGGAAAAACGGCATGCAAGCCGTGGTCAAAGATATAGGCGCAATCAATGATCATATTTCCAGTGCCCACCCCGATACCCCCATCATCGCCTTCGGCCATTCCATGGGCTCGATCATCGCTTTCAATTATATTTTGCAAAACCCCAATAAAATTGCTGGCGCTGCCTTGTGGAATTCAGGCGTTGAAACCGGGGTATTGAGTGCGGTAGGCAAATCAATTCTTAAAATCCAGCGCATGTTCAAAGGCTCGGATGTGCCAAGCGGCATCACCCAAAAACTCACCTTTGAAGCCTGGAACAAGGAATTCGCCCCCAACCGCACAACCAGCGATTGGCTTTCCCGCGATGAAGCGGAGGTCGATAAATATGTTGCAGACCCCTTGTGCGGGTTTGATGTGAGCATTGGCCTTTGGCTCGATGTTTTGGACGGGGTTTATTTTGCGGCTGACGATAAAAATCTCGCCAAACTATCCGCTAACATGCCCGTCCATTTACAGGCCGGCGGGGTCGACCCCTGCACTGAAAAAGGCAAAGGGGTGGAACACATTGCCCAGCGCATGAAGAGCCGGGGCATGGAAGATGTGAGCCTAAACATCCTCAACGGCACCCGTCACGAGAGTTTGAATGAGCTCAACCGTGATCAAACCACCGCAGATTTTATTGCCTGGCTGGACAAGCGGTTTCCGTAGTCACACCACGCCTTTCGCTTTCAAATCCGCAATTTCGTCCGCAGTTTTCCCCAGCAGGCGAGAGAGCACGTCATCCGTGTCCTCCCCCAGCAAAGGCGGGGCTTTGGAATATTCCAGTTCCGTTTTTGAAAACCTCAACGGGCTAGCAATACCGGGAACCCTGCCGCCAACCGGGTGGTCAAGTTCAAGCTGCATCCCCCGCTCCACCACCTGAGGATCGGCAAAGGCCTGTTCAATATTGTTGATCGGACACGCCGGGACATTGTTGGCGCGGAACGCATCAAGCCAATACTGCGCAGGCTTTTTTATTGTTTGAGCATTGATACGTTTTTCCATTTCCGCCCGGTTGCGGTTGCGTTTTGGATTGGTGGAGTAATCATTGTCTTCTGCCATGTCCGCATCACCAATCACCCGGCATAAATCCACAAATTGCGAATCGTTTCCCACAGCGATGATAATCGGATCATCCGCCGTATCAAAAGGCTGGTAGGGGGAAAGCGCCGGGTGCCAGTTTCCGGTTCGTTCCGGCACAACCCCGGTGAGCAGGTGGTTAAAACCTTGATTCACCAGCCCGGCAATCTGGGTATCCAGCAGGGCCAGATCAATATATTGCCCTTCCCCGGTTTGTTCCCGGTGGTGAAGGGCAGCCAGCAGGCCAATTGCCCCCATAAGCCCGGTTTGTAAATCGGAAGTGGCGACCCCAGCCCGTACCGGCCCTGCCCCCGGCGCACCATCTTCAGCCCCGGTTACACTCATTAGCCCCGACCGTGCCTGAATGAGATAATCATAGCCCGGCAGCAAAGCATCCGGCCCGGTTTGCCCAAACCCGGTGATAGACAAATATAAAATACGCGGATTAATTGCCTTCAGGCTTTCATAGTCCAGCCCCAGTTTCTTTAATCCGCCAACCTTGAAATTCTCCACGAAGAAGTCTGCTTGCTTAACCAGATCTCGGACAATCTGAGCCCCTTCTTTGCTGGCAATATCGAGGGTTAAAGAATATTTGCCCCGGTTGGTGGAGAGATAATATCCGGCTTCTTGAGTGTTTTTCCCTTCAGTATCTTTCAACCACGGCGGCCCCCATGTACGGGTATCGTCCCCTTGTCCGGGGCGCTCAATCTTAATTACTTCGGCCCCAAGATCGGCAAACAATTGGGTCAGGGAAGGCCCGGCCAGAATACGCGATAGATCAACAACCCGAAGGCCGGATAAGGGTCCGCTCATTCGATTAGTTCCAAACTTCAATTTACAATGATACAATTACAAATTGTCGAATACCGCACTATGACATCAGATCAAGACGCCCTCGCCAAAGCATGCGCTGACGCCATGTGGGAAAACGACGCGGCTTCGCAAGCTATGGGCATGGTGATAGAAGAAGTCCGCCTCGGTTACGCCCGCCTTTCCATGCAGATCAGAAAAGACATGACCAACGGACAGGGCAATGCCCATGGCGGCACTATCTTTTCCCTCGCCGACAGCGCCTTTGCTTTCGCCTGTAACACCCGAAATCAGTTCACCGTCGCCCAGCATTGTTCAATCAGCTACCTTGCGCCTGGAAGTTTAGGGGATACGCTGATCGCAGAGGCAGTGGAATTGCACCACGCCGGGCGTTCCGGCATTTACAATGTGAGTGTACTCAACCAGCAGGGGATAAAAATAGCCGAATTTCGCGGCCACTCCCGCACCATAAAAGGACAACATATTCCACAAAACTAATTCGAACTAGCCAAAAAGGCTGGAATCTGTTACAATCTGCCCATGAAACATCTGGCCCTGTTCATCGCAGTATCATTCTTGCTTTCCTCTTTCGGCGTTTCTGCGTTCGCGCAAGGTACTATTGCACAAAAATCCAAACCAAAGTGGCCGGAGTGCTTTTGCACAGACCGGCTGGGAAAACGGCGCGAGCTTGGGGAAATTATTTGCCTGACCGTTGGTGACCGTTCCTATCAGG
>QILU01000035.1 GCA_003233475.1 Ahrensia sp. | reverse complement strand
CCACCGCTTTTGCATCCCCTTGAATAGCCACGGTCACTTTTTTGGTCAGGCCAATACGGTCGGAGTTTATATCCACCTGAATGATTTTTGCACTTATTGGCCAATAATCAATGCCGTAACCCGGCAGTGTCGAAAACGGATTGAGCCGTGTTCCCAAAGCCAACACAACATCAGCTTTTGAAATCAATTCCATCGCAGCCTTGGAACCGTTATAGCCAAGCGGTCCGGCGGAAAGCGGATGGCTTCCCGGAAAAGCGTCATTATGCTGATAGCCACAACAAACCGGCGCAGATAGTTTCTCAGCCAGTTTCGCAGAAGCCGGAATGGCCCCGGCCAACACGACGCCAGCCCCATTCAGGATCACAGGGAACTTCGCGTTTGAGAGAAGCTTTGCAGCTTCTTTGATGGCTTCTGCACCCCCTTGGGGGCGTTCCAGTTTCACAATTTGCGGCAACTCAATATCCACCACATGGGTCCAGAAATCACGCGGCACATTAATTTGCGCCGGTGCCATGCCACGAAAAGCCTTTTCAATGACCCGGTTCAAAACTTCAGCGATCCGGGTTGGGTCGCGCACCTCTTCTTGATAACACACCATATCCTCAAACAGTTTCATTTGTTCAATTTCCTGAAAGCCCCCCTGCCCGATGGTTTTGTTCGCGGCCTGCGGCGTTACCAGCAACAGCGGCGTATGGTTCCAATAGGCCGTTTTTACCGGCGTCACGAAGTTTGTAATTCCCGGCCCGTTTTGCGCGATCATCATCGACATTTTGCCGGTCGTGCGGGTGTATCCGTCAGCACTCATGCCCGCATTGCATTCATGGGCGCAATCCCAGAAATGAATTCCCGCTTTTGGAAATAAATCGGATACCGGCATCATGGCCGAACCGATAATTCCAAACGCGTGTTCAATTCCGTGCATTTGCAACACTTTAACAAATGCCTCTTCGGTGGTCATTCTTGTCATGGGAAATCCTTGAAATCGCTTGAAGGGATGTATTAGACCAAATTTGAGTTCAAGAATCCAAAAAAAATGCGACCAACAAAACTTTCTGTGTGATATTGCACAGAAATCCCACAATTGGAGAGGTAACTTGAGGCCAGAGGATCAAAAAATGGACAATGTTATGGATAGATCAATTTTCAACAACACTCTTATGGCAGCGCTTGGAGCTGTCGCGATTGCAACAATTGTGCAGCCGGGAACCGCCGATGCGCGCCCCGACACCAAATCTTTTACCTGTGAAGGCGTGCGCGATTATGTTGCGGATCGGGGCGCGGTTGTGATGAACACAAAAAACCGCAATGTTTACCGCCGGTTTGTTTCCAACCAGAGCTTTTGTCAGTATAATGAAGGTTTGAGGCTGCATTTTGTGCCCACCCGCTCCAAGAAATCATGCTCCTTGAAAATTTGCGTTGACATCAGCCCCTATGGCAAACGCTTCCGCCGTCCTTAGACGCGGATTGCTCTAAATCTGGTCGGATAAATCTTCCACCGGAGCTTTCACTTTCCTGTCAATTTCCACTTGTTCGATAAGAACATTTTGAAAACTCGAGGAGGGAGCGGTGAATTGTTTTCTGTATCTGTTTTGATACGCCATCAAAGAGGGGCTGACAGGGCTTGATGCCACCCGCTTTACAATAACCGCACCGGGGCGCCAGGTGGGGACAGTCACTTTGCCAACATCAGCCATCTTAATGGTGTCAGTGTTGTCAGCCGTCAAAGCCGATGGAATTTTCGTGATCGCGGTGCCTAGCATGGTGATCGAACCGGCGGCGGACGCTATTGCGGGTGCGGTGGTTGGTAGCGGAACCGCTTTTGCCTGCAATTCAGCAAAAGGCCATTTTTTCTTTAATTCGGCGGGAGGCATAGATACCACATTCACATCAATCCAGTTCCCTGCCCCGTTAATTCGGCGCGGACACGTTCGGTCGTTGCAATTCACCATGGTTGAAAACTGCCACAGGGTGTAATTTTTCCAGTTGCCCATGGGGAAGACCCCTGGAATGCTGGGTTTGTAGCGCGCATACCACAGGTTCAACCGTGAAAGCAGCGGCAGCTTTGCCCTGTTGTCTGCAATAAATTTAGCGGTAACATGGTTGGTGTATAAAATCGGGTAACGCCCGGTGCGGGATTTGATATATTTTGCGAAAATTTCAGCATCAGGAAGAGACATCCAGCGGCGCGGATCATTGTGCTCAATATCCAGCGCAATCAAATCATCCTTGTCCGGCTTTGCAAATTGCAAGAAATGTTGAGCCTGTTCGATTGGATTGCCCGGGCGAGCCAGATGGTATGCTCCCCATTTCATCCCCAGTGTTTTCGCCAGCACTTTGCGGGTATGGTACAATTCCCGCGTCGCGACATAGCGTTTCCACTTCACCTTGCATAGCTTATTGCCCTTGCAACTATATTTTGGGCTAACCCCATCTGAAGCTTTATTGATAAAACCGACGAGCCGTTCATTGTCTTTCAACTTAGACCAATCTATCGGGGTATATTCGTAGGCGTCTAATACGATCGACGAATTTTTGTTGTTCCAGGCGCGCGAAAATTCCGCGGCCAATGCGGCAGAAAATCCGGCAGCAAGAAAAGCCCCGGCCAAAATTATTTTCAAAACAAAATGCTTCATACGCCGCAAACTACCGGTTAAAAAGCGAGTGCACTATGGCCCACAATTGCACTTAGAATGTGGAAACATGGTTAGCGCTTCATTAATTTGTTGAAGAATTTCATCACTTTTTCTTAAAGGCTGTTGTATTTATTAGGTTTTATTCTTGAACTTTCCTGACGCAATTGCGCCCAAATTCAACAATCAGGCTCTGATTTTGACTTTTTGCCCCACCACCACGGCTTGGAAAAGGTTTTGCTGGTATCATCAAGAAAAAGGAACCCACCACCGCGACCTTTAACGAACCAGGCGACACTAAAAAGAGTGAGCATGAACCATTCACAATAGAATGTCAGATTAGATTCATTCCAGGCTGCTATGTTATAGAGTTTCTCCGCGGTAGAATCCAACTTGCCCGTACCTGTGCCAGATTTTGAGTCGAGACTATCCCAACCAAGAAAGCCGTTAATACCTAGAGCAAGCACGATTAATGTGGCGAGCATTAAGACTCCGGTGACGTTATAAATCCTATTTCGAATGCGTTTGTTCCGTTTTCCATCGCTGTTCACGTAAGAACTGGGAACATCGGTTGCAGTAAAAACAAAGAGGCTGAAAATAGTAAGCATGAGGAACAATATACCCGCTGCTATGCCATGAATTTCCGCAAACCGCCTTCCCGGATTGAAGGCGTAGGCGAGAGTATTGTCGGTAACTGACTCAAGAAAAATCCTTTCTCGCAACCAGACCCGGTGGTCGGGATAATAGCCACGACAACAGCGCTGATGCCCGCAATGATCGCAAGCCATCGCTCCGGCCGGCTTTGCCCTTTGTAAAACAAAAGGAACAGCCCAACAAAAGAGGTAAGCGCCACAAAAACATCGCCCCAAAAAGGCGTGTAATAAGTATGGCTGATAGAATCGCGAAAACACTCCGCGCTCCGGTTCGAATAATACATCAAGGCCGGCATAAGAAACGCAATAATGCCTATCCAAAGCGCCTGAATCTCACGCTGGCGCTTGAAATCCAGTTCAGTTTTTAGCGGCCAACCC
>QILU01000057.1 GCA_003233475.1 Ahrensia sp. | reverse complement strand
TCACAACACAATCGACTTGCTTGCTCTTCTTTTACAAAAAGCAGTGAACGCGGCCAGTCAGTCGATACGGATTTCCACCGCACGCACTGGTTCCAGGGGAGCGTCTCATCGCACCGTTTACCAAACGATACAACAAGAGCCGGGCCCAATGAAATGACGATTGGTGATCGGCCACGTCCCCGTTTCATCAGGTGCTTGTATTCTGGGGGAAGTTTTTGGGGCGGGGATAAGTTTTTTGAAATAGTTTTGTGGCCATCTATCTCCCCCCTTGAGGGGGAGATGTCCCGAAGGGACAGAGGGGGGTAGCGCGCTTCGCGCGCCACAAGAAATTGCTCCGGCATCTCCCCCTCAAGGGTGGAGATGGGAGTTTGTTGCACATTTGGAAATAAATAGCCCCCCTCATCCAACTTCAACATCGGCTCACTTCGTTCACCGTGTTTGCGTATCCTTCTCCCCAGCCGGGGAGAAGAAGAGTGTCAGCCACATTAATTATTTCAAAAATTCAATAAGCGTATTCTTCGAATATGTGGTTGATGTCCCCGTCCCAGTTGCTGCTGTATTGTTTTAGCAAGCGTTCCGCCTGAGTTTCGCCTAAGGTTACCACCTCATCGAGCGGCGCGAGAAAATGGTTTTCATCTACGCCCTGGTCGTTTAATGCGGCGCGTGCGCTCAATCCCTTGTGGGCAATGTCGATAACATCTTTTGCCAGCTCCAGCACGCTGCGCTTGCCCGCTGGTGCTTTAAGGCCAAGGCGGGGAACGGCATCGCGCATGATGCGCACGTCTTCAAAGCTCAACTCATCGCTCAATACCTTTGCATCCGATAGCGCCCCATCATCATAGAGCAACCCGACCCAAAGGGCGGGCAGGGCACAAATACGCCGCCATGGGCCGCCATCCGCCCCGCGCATTTCCAGAAATTTTTTCAACCGAACATCAGGAAACAACGTGCCGATGTGGTTTGTCCAATCCCCCTCATTGGCGATATGGCCCTTCAACTCGCCATCAAGAAATTGCTGGAAGGTAATATGAGTGCAATCGATATATTCTCCTTCGCGGAGAATAAAATACATCGGGCAGGATAGGGCCCAATCCACATAGGTTTCGAACGAAAAATCCTCATTCAGCATAAATTCATGCAGGCCGGCCCGCTGGTTATCCGTATCACGCCAGATTTCGGAGCGCCAGGAAAGCAGCCCGTTTGGTTTGCCGTTGGTAAAGGGAGAATTTGCAAACAGCGCAGACGCCACTGCCTGCAATTTTAACGACACCTGCAATTTCCGACGCATGTCGGCCTCAGAAGAAAAATCCAAATTAACCTGAATGGTGCAGGTGCGGTGCATCATATCCAGCCCGTATTTGCCGACCTTCGGCATATAGGCGCGCATGATATCGTAACGGGATTTGGGCATTTTCGGAGTTTCTTCAAATGTCCATTTTGGGCTACCCCCCAGCCCCAAAAACTCGATGCCCAGCTCATCGGCAACCTGTTGCACCTGCCGTAAATGATTGTTGGATTCCCGGCAGGTGTCGTGA
Source organism: Ahrensia sp. (assembly GCA_003233475.1). The sequence continues at coordinate 2,076 of QILU01000057.1, read as the reverse complement.
ATGGTTTTTAACGGCGCACCGGACAATTCAAACTGCCCCCCGGGCTCCAGCGAAATTGCCCCCAGCCCATCACTTGCCACAAGACCAATTATGTTCCCCGCATCCACGATCGGTTCCCAGTTGGTCATGCTTTGCATGCCCTCCAACAACGCTTTGATGCCCCGTTCACCCTCATACGGCACAGGGGAAAAGTCATCCTTATAGAAACCGAATTTTTCGTGCTCGGTTCCAATCAGCCATTGGTCTTTTGGTTTGCACCCATCACTTAAAGCGCTCACCAGCTGTTCGCGGTTTTCCAGCGGAGTTGTGTCAATTGTATCGCGTGCCATGGCTCGGTTTCCGGTAATACTTGAGGGCCAATCTTGTAGATGAGTTAAGACCCAAGATGGCAATGATGTAATCACATGGCTTATTTTTGCAATGGGAAAATTTAAGGGAAATTTTAACTCTGCCAGTCGCCGGGCAGGCGCTGGAAGGTGAAATCATAACGGGGTGTTTACGATGCGCCTTTTGGATGCGGTTTTGGCGCTTGGATGCCAGACGGGTTCGTATCGGTTCAAGACCACATCGGCGATAGAGGGAGGTGTCAGCATATTGCAAACCTGATGGGGAATTTGGGTGGGTGAATAGCCCGATGGCGACCACAAAAGCGCATTTCCCTTATGATTGGCAATCAGCTTCCCGTCAATTTCCACCATGGCTCCAAGGGGAACGTCCCGCCAATTTCGCGGTGTGGTGCGTTTGGATTTATCCGTTAGGTTCACCCGCTCCTTGTGCAAAATTTTATCCATCACGGCCACTTTGGGAGATTGGGCCAGGTTAAAACCCTCGCGCCAGGCGCCGGCAAATCGAACCGCATCTGCCCGTCGACATTCAAAACACGGGCGGTGACCGACGGCCAATGCGGTTACCTCATCAAGAAAAAACAACTCGGTGTAGCCCTTTTGCATGAGTGGCCGTTTGCGGTTTTTGAATTCCAGAACACAACAAATCCATTGCTTTGAACCCCAGCGTCTTAAAGGATGCAAACGGTTTTCCCCGGCGATATGAAACATGCCCCCCCGGTTCCCGTAAAAGTGCCCGCGTGCTGACGTGACAATAATTTTTCCATCGGGCTGAACACGGTTTTGCAGGGGCATGGTGAAGGTTTTTTTTGGGGGTCAGGGGGCGAAAAACTTACGGTTTCTTCGGTTTGTCCGGATTTAACTTCTGCGCCGACTCGGTTTCTACTTCTGCTTTCGCCTGTTCCTCCGTCGCCAATTTTTCTTCCGTTACGGGGGATAAAGTCTCTTCTAAGGATAGCTCAGGTTTTGTCGCGGTGGTGCTTTGGCAGGCTGCCAACAACAGGAGCCCGATGGCGCAACCCAATGTTTTAATAATCTTCATATTAATTTCTGCTCGCATACTGAATTACAGCCTAAATATGCAGGGGAAGGGGTGTCAAACCTTACCAATAATTTTTCAACGCGGGAACGCTGAGGAATCGAAAATCAACCCCCTCCAGCACAACCGCGCTTAACGCACCGCCAAAACAGCAACTCGTGTCTATGTTTATGCGGTTAATGCGGATATCGGGTTGATCGATTTTGGTGTGTCCGTGAACCACAACTTTTTCCAGTGGCTGATCCCAGGATAAAAAAGGTTCGCGCATCCAGACCAGGTCATGGTCACTCTGTTTTTCAAGCGGCGCTTTCGGGTTAACCCCGGCGTGGCAAAAGAAATAATCCCCCTCGCTTACCCATCTTGGCAGGCCTTCAAGGAATGATTTATGGTTTTTCGGCAGGCGTTTTTTGACGCTTTTTGCCAGCGCTTTTGCCAGGACAGGTGAATAGTCTCCACTTTGCACAATGCCCAATTCGGTGTTTGAAAAACCATAGGAAAGGAGCGTTTCAACGCCTCCGTACTTGAAATAGTTTTCCATGGCAGAGGCGCTCATTTCCTCCGTCGCCATCAGCAGTTTTTCATCGTGGTTGCCAAACAGGCAAGTGATGTTTTTATTCTCCGCCGTGAGTGCAACCAGTCGATCAATTACCCCTTTTGCGTTCGGCCCGCGATCGACATAATCCCCCACGAAAA
>QILU01000048.1 GCA_003233475.1 Ahrensia sp. | reverse complement strand
GGTTGCCCCCTGCCGCACGGGTATCAGACATGACCGCCTGCCCGATGGTCGATCCCGGTCCCAAACCCCATGTGGGCGGGCCTATTATTCCACCTTGTCAGCACAATGTGATTGTGTGTGGCATGCCCCAGGCGCGGGTGGGCGATAAATCCGTCTGCGTGGGGCCGTTGGCCACCATCATTCGCGGATCGGCAACGGTGCTTGTCGGCGGTAAACCGGCGGCGCGCATGGGCGACCAGACCAGCCATGGCGGGGTCATCGTCACCGGCTGCCCGAGCGTGCTGATTGGCGATCTGGCAGCACCCGCCCCACCAACAATGCCCTGCATGAAGTCGGCGGCAGCGGGTGGTTCAGCATTCGTCAAGGGATAGTTTTGCCGGATGAATAATGGTGACCGCCAGAAACTGATCGAGACGCTGGGGCGATATCCCGCGGAACGTTATGCTGTGGTGGATGGTGCCCATTTTGACAATATCGCCATCGAACTTTCCAACGCCCAACTCGAAGGCGAACCACTTTTTCTCAGTGACATGGGAGACGGCGCAGAACTTTCCGGCCCGTGGCTGGTGGGATTGCCCGATTGGGAGGCTGCAAACCGGGTTTTGACCCTGGTGGGGGAACTACCTGCTGTTGTGTTCTGGTCGTGGGGCGACGGGCAAAAAGCCCTCTACAAACACCTGCGCCGCATCAACATGGTGGAAATTCCGGTTGATGATTACAACCCGGATTTCCCCGACTGGGACCGTGTGGTTTTCCGCCATGGCGACCCCAATGTCATGGCCAATGCATTGTCAGTGCTGGAGGAAGAGCAATTTGCAAAAGTGCTCGGCAATGCTGCCGCGTTGATAATGTACGCACCAGATTTTGGCGGTCTGCAGGAAGCACCGGCGCTTGAAAACGAGGTTGAAATCCCAAAAGGCCTGTTGCGGTTTGAAATCGAGCAGATTGAGGCAATCGGCGACAAAAACCTAAATGCATCCAGAGAAAATGTTGCTCTATATTTACGTGAAGTGGCGCCCGATCAAACATCGTCAATGAGCGAAGCCCAGCTAAAGACATTGGTAATCAAGGCGGAAAAGGAAGGGAATTCCATTGGCTTTGAAAGTGAACACGCCCATGGGTTGTGGGCATTTCTGGCTGTAATTACGGGTGGTGCTCTATTGACCAGTCCGGAAATTCGAGATCACTTCGCCTCGACTTCCGACCACCCGGATGATGCAGTTGAAAAACTCGTTGATGACATTGCAAATGCAAGCGATGAAGAACTCAGTGGGTATCTCTAGTGGCTCTTCCCATCATTGCAGGGTTTGTAGTACGGGCTGCGGTTCGATATGCCATCAAGAAAGGCGCTCAGTATGCTGTAAAAAGAGCAGCCCAAAAAGCGCTTCGGCGGCAAATGAAAAATGCGATCAGGCAGGCGAACAAACGCTTGAGAAAACGCGACGCCGACCGCAAAAGAAAGTGCAAAAATTGCAAAAAACTGAAGAATCCATGTCAATTGTTGAGCAAGGGAAACCCTGCCAGCAAAGGGCCCTATCGTGGTGGCTCTTACGGCGGGACGAAAGCCGCTGGTATAGAATCTCACCATATTCCTTCACAAGATGCTTACCCGAAAGGGTATAAATTGTCCAAATATCAAGGCGTGGCCATTCAGATGGATCCGATGGACCATGCCGAAACTGCATCACATGGAAGAGGCCGTGTCGCCGATAGGTTCAGGGCTTCACAAAAATCATTAATAAAATCCGGCAATTATATGGGCGCCTTTGCAATGGATGTTGCAGATATCATGGCGAAGTTTCCAGACGGAAAGTATAGCGAAGCAATTGCGGAAGCCACCGCTTATATGGCATGTTTGAAAAAATACAAGAAAATAAGGTGAATTCGATGGATTGGATAATAGAACCCTATGTCGGTGTCGGGCCTCTTAAATTCGGCATGTCACCGGAAGAAGTTTCGGAGATTCTAGGTGAAGCCGAATCAACAAATCCATCGGCTCCGGCATTTGCCGGAGACCCAATTCTGGAAGAGCGATTTAAAAATCACTTCAGCGAATACCGGTTGTTTGGTAACATGAAAACCGCCAAGCCAACAATTCAGTACGACAATGACAAGCTAGAAAGCATTGATTTTCACAAATCTAATTCAACCCTGCAAATCAATGGTTTGTTACTTTTCAAACAAACACGCAAAGCCATACTACATGAACTGTACTTAATGGACAAAGAAATTCGGGAAACTACAGGAGGGTATTTGTTTATGAACCTCGGTATTTCCCTGTCCGGCCCGGAAAGCTATTCATCGAACCCACCGATCGGCGTATTCGCAAAAGGCGTGTTTGATCTGGATATTATTGAATTGGACTATGAAAAACTGGATAGCGAACCAGACTGGTAGATGAACCAGCAGCACCCGCCCGCCAACCCTTCCATGCATGAAGTCCGCTGCCGCTGGTGGTTCGGCATTCGTCAAGGGATAGGGGGCGGTAAAGGCCTGATGAATAATGCCGCCCGTCAGAATTTGATCCAGGCACTGGACATCGACAACACCGGTAAGAGAACCAAATACGTCGATCAAAAATCCTGCCAGTGCAAATAGAACAGAGGATTGAGTAAATGTGGCAGGATGACAGGATTTTTTCGCGCGGTGATGAAACCGGCGTTTCTGTTGGCAGCGAGACAAGCCCTGCTTTCAGGTTCTTTGCACATTTGCCGTACGAGCGGGCTCATCCCTATAAAATAACCAG
>QILU01000159.1 GCA_003233475.1 Ahrensia sp. | reverse complement strand
GGGTTTTCGTTCCAAAAAGACGGGCCGCTGGATATGCGTATGGAACAGGCGGGCTTAAGTGCAGCCGATGTGGTCAATACATTTGCGCGCACGGATTTAACCCGGATTATTGGAATTCTGGGGGAGGAACGGCAGGCCTCAAAAATATCTGCAGAAATTGTTGAGACTCGCGAAAAATCAGCCTTTGAAACTACTCTGGATCTGGCAAAATGTGTGGAGAAGGTATTGGGGCGCAACCCTAAGGACCGTATCCATCCGGCCACCAGAACGTTTCAGGCCTTGCGGATATTTGTTAATCGGGAATTGGAAGAACTGGCTGATGCATTGCTGGCGGCTGAACGGGTGCTGAAACCCGGCGGGCGATTGGTGGTGGTGAGCTTTCATTCTTTGGAAGACAGGCTGGTGAAACGCTTCTTGCAGGACCGGGCAGATGCGGCCGGCGGTTCCCGACATATGCCGCAGGTGGAAACAAAAAGGCTGACATTCAAGCAGATAAAACGAGGTGCGGTTTCAGCGTCGGCTCAAGAGAGCGAAGACAATCCACGCTCACGTTCTGCAAAACTGCGCAGCGCAATACGGACAAGCGAACCGGCACGGACAGGCGACCGTGAGGTATTTGGACTGCCGAGACTGGCCGGGGATGCAAAAATGAAAGCGGGGCTTAAATCATGATTAGATTGGGCGATATGATGTTGCTGGGGGTCGCGGTGGCCGGGGCAGTTTGGACTTACCAAATAAAACACGAAGCCGAGCTTTCGGCAAAACACATCAACAATTTGAACGCGGAAATTGCTGCCCAGAACCGTAAGATTTCGCTGCTTGAAGCTGATTGGGCAATTGAAACCAGCCCGGCGAGACTGGAAAAAATTGCCACTCAGTTTGCCCCGCAATTGCAGTTAATACCCATGTCATCGAGTCAGATTGTTGACCGGTCCGAATTGCCCGAATTGAGGGTAAACCCGGAAGAAGCGGATGAAGAAGTATTTGCCGGGCGAGATGGTGAAATTATCACCGGCGGTATTGGCAATTTGACCGAAAAGAAGGGGGACAATTAATGCAAGCCTTGCTCAATACAGCGAAACGATTTTTTCGGGCTTTGAATAAATCCACCCTAACTGCCGGAGATTCGCCGGTGCAGACACGGGACCGAATTGTGGTTCTTATGTGCGGAATTGCGGCGATGTTTTTGATCATCCAGGGCCGATTAGTCTATTTGGCCAACCAGGACAAAACCCAGATTGTGCACCAAAACAAGAACCTGTCACTGGCCACTGCGCGGCCGCGTATTGTGGACGTGAATGGGCAAACACTGGCGCTTGATGTGGAAATGCAATCCTTGTTTGCGGAGTCAAAACTAATTGAGAACCCGGATGAGATTTATGAGTCTTTAGTCACCGTATTGCCGGAGCTGGACTTTGATAAAACCATGCGGCGGTTGAAAAGCAACAATGGATTTATTTGGCTGAAACGCGAGATAACTCCACGCCAACAGGCCGATATATTGGCCTTGGGCTTGCCTGGAATTGGTTTTAGGGCGGAAAGTAAACGGTTTTACCCTGCTGGTGAAACGGCGGCTCATATACTGGGGCTTACGAATATTGATAATCAGGGCATTGCAGGCATTGAAAAATATATCGATGATGCCTGGTTGCGTGATTTGCAATCAGCCGGATTTGAATTAAAAAAAGAGCTGGAGCCGGTGAAACTTTCGATTGATTTGCGGGTGCAAAATTTCATTCGTGAAACGCTGGTGGAAGCGATGGAAAAATACCAGGCGATTGCAGCTGCCGGGGTGGTATTGAATGTGCACACCGGCGAAATTATCGGGATGGCGTCGCTCCCGGATTACAACCCCAACAACCCGGTGGATGCTTTGAAAAAAGACCGGTTTAACCGCATGTCTGCGGGGTTGTTTGAAATGGGTTCCACTTTCAAAACCTTCACCACTGCCATGGCTCTGGACAGCGGGAAAGTTACCCTGAGCAGTCGATTTGATGCGCGTAATCCAATCAAGATTGGCCCTTTTAGGATCAAGGATTTTTACGGCAAAAAACGCATTTTGAGCGTGCCCGAAGTGTTTGTTTATTCTTCCAATATAGGCAGCGCAAAAATGGCCGATGTGGTGGGAATAGAAGCGCATCAGGAATTTCTTACACGATTGGGATTGCTCACAAAAATGACGGGCCTGGAGCTGCCTGAAATTGCGATTCCAACCCAGCCAAAGAAATGGAAGAAGGTCAATTCGATTACCATTTCATACGGTCACGGGATTTCCACTACACCGCTGCAAACCGCGGTTGCAGCGGCGGCGGTGGTGAACGGTGGCAAGCTTATTCCGCCGACCCTGTTTCCACGCACCCCAGAACAGGCAAATGAACTGGCCAAACAGGTTCTAAAACCCGCCACCTCAGACATCATGCGCTATTTGATGCGGCTGAATGTGTTGAAGGGTTCTGGAAAACGCGCCGAAGTGCCCGGGTATTTGGTGGGAGGTAAAACCGGCACGGCCGACAAGGTTGTAAACGGCAGATATTCAACTTCGGTAAGGTTTAATTCTTTCCTTTCCACATTCCCGACGAATAATCCTAAATATGTGGTGCTGGTGATTATTGATGAACCGAAACCAGAAGAAGGAAACCGCTTCGCAACGGCGGGAATGAATGCTGCCCCCATGGTTGCCAATATTGTTCGTCGTTCAGCGCCAATATTGGGTGTCGCTCCGGATTTTCGTGTTCGTGATACCGCCATTTTGTCGGCGT
>QILU01000064.1 GCA_003233475.1 Ahrensia sp. | reverse complement strand
CGCTGACCGGGCAGCAGAATATCACAAAGCCTTTCGCCTTCGGCTTTTGTTACCACGCCTATTTGTGCCAACCGACGGGAGAGCTCCTTTGGAGCCGATACATGATCGCTTAACGGCTTAACGCCGCTGGGCAGGCTGTGATCTCCATCCCCGATGGCATGAACCCAATGGGCAGGAGCTGATGCGTCTAACGGTACATCCAGATCTTCTCCAAGAGCGGCACCGAGAGCTTTTTCAAAGCCATTTTCTGCGCGGATGTTTTCCAAAACAGCGGGGAATAAATCTCCACCAACGGAATTTATAATCCGGGCAAGTGTCTTGGCTTCCGTCTCAATTTGACTGAGTGCAGCCTGCGCTTCAGAGACAGGAGCGCGGCCCGATTGCTCGGCTTCGCGGGCAGTTTCAGCAATTTTTTCTGCGCTCAAAGTGGCTGTTTCAACAGCCAGAATAGAAGTCTCCAGCGCTTTGACGGTTTCCAGCTTCTCCTGAACACCGGCTTCTGATCCGATTTTCGTGGAAAGCTCCTCTAACTCGTTTGCAACGGTGGCGATCTGATCCTGCAACCGCGATTTGCGCTCTCCACCTTCTTGAAGGGTGCGTTCATTCTGGCTGGCCTGGGCACGGGTCAGCGCCAGTTCCTGAGTAAGGTTGGTGAGAACCTGCTCACTATTTGTCAGTTCTAATGAAACGCCTTCAAGCTTTGCTTTTGTGGCGCTTTCTTTGTCTGCGCGGGATTCTGTCTCAGAGGTGAGCTGTTTTCCCTCCCGTTCCAAATGGCCGATAATATCGCTATTTTCTGCAACCATTTGCTCTTCGCGCTTGATGTCTTCTTCCAATTGCGCCGCGCGGCGCTGCATTTCCTGTTTACGCATTTCAATGCGCTTGGCTTCCTCATCCAGCTGATTTCGCGAAATTATTACGTGCTGCAATGCAGCGGCTGCTTTAGCCTCGGCTTCCCTTAATTCGGGAAGTTTAGTTGCAATCAGCGCCTGAGCCGTGGCCGCTTCTGTTTGCACCAGTTGGGTTTCACCAACGGTCACGGTGGATTCTGTCATGGCTTTTTCGGCTTCAGCCGTTGCGACTTTTGCCGCGCTCCAGCGCAGGTAAAGAATACTGGCTTCGGCTTTTCGAATGTCACCGGCGATATTGCGATAACGGTTGGCCTGACGGGCCTGACGCTTAAGACTGTCTATTTGGGCTTCCATCTGGTCGACAACATCGTCCAAACGCTCCAAATTTGTCTCCGCCGCCCGGAGCCGCAATTCGGCTTCATGGCGGCGCGAATGAAGGCCGGAAATTCCGGCGGCTTCTTCCAGCAATGCGCGGCGAGCCTGGGGCTTGGCGGAAATAAGCTCCCCAATCCGTCCCTGCCCTATCATGGAAGGGGAGCGGGCGCCGGTGGAAACATCAGCAAACAACAATTGCACATCTTTGGCACGCACATCCTTGCCGTTGATCCGATAAACAGAACCAGATTCGCGCTCAATACGACGGGAAACCTGCAATTCATCGGCATCGTTAAATGCAGCCGGAGCTTTGCGGTCTGAGTTATCGAGGAACAGGGCAACTTCGGCGACATTGCGCGACGGGCGATTGCCGGAACCGGAGAAAATAACTTCATCCATTGAAGACGCGCGCATGTTTTTGGAGGAGTTTTCCCCCATTACCCAACGCAGTGCTTCCACCAAATTGGATTTACCGCAACCGTTCGGCCCGACAACACCTGTCAGGCCCTTTTTTATGGTAAAATCAATTGGTTCAACAAATGATTTAAAGCCCAAAAGGCGAAGCTTGTTAAATTCCATTATGCAGCCCAAATATGTGCAACTTAAAAAAGCACGACCGTAAAAAAAAACCCATTACAAAATCCAGACAATCACGCTGTCCGGGGAAAAAGTTGGCCGCTTATAACACTAGAGAGCGGCTTCGATGGCTTTCATAACGGTTTCAAGGGATGAATCCCCAAGTTTTTCATCATTTAATCATTCCGGCTGCTTTCCGTGAACCAGTGATTCGCTTAAAATACGGCGATTAGGCAGTGTTAGCCAGTGGGATTGGAAAGATTTTTCTCTGGGAAATTATTCCGCCTCATAATATCCTTTGCTGAACACCCCTTTGCCTAATTTTTCCAGCGAGGCTTTTAGTTTTTCGTCCGTAATCTGATCAAGAATGACAGTTAAGTCGGCGGCTTTTCCCGGTGCAATTTCAGGTATTCTATGCTTGCTCCGTTGTTCGCGCCTTACAATCGGTTTTTGGACAAGTTTTAAGCGCGCAACAGCGGAAAATCCGAAATAGGTGTTGATACGGTTGATAATTGCCGCGCTGTCATGTTGCAAAAACATGGCATGCCCCCCTTCGCAGGCGACAATCAGAGTTGCGGGTTCGAACGGATCATCGTCACTCAACTGTCTTGGCCATTGAAGTTTTTCCGGGCGGGATTGGGCGGCGTGTTGCTCCCCGGCGATTTCATCCCAGGAAGCGATCAGATCAAGGGTCATCCCTGCCCGTCGCTGGATAACCGGGTTGAGAATTTTTGACACCAGATCGGCAACAGGCTGTGCGCCGCGTTTTTCTACCCATTGCTTTTTATTTTTGCCCGGCAAAGATGGCTCCTATGGATTCGTTTAGCACCCGCACTCTTATCTGGTATGCCTTGGCGTGTTAGCCCGCAAGACGGCAAAAACGGGGTGGTGCCAAACCCCTACCACGTATGGTTATCAGAAGTCATGTTGCAACAAACAATGGTTGCAACCGTGAAAAGTTATTTTGAAAAATTCCTGACCCTTTGGCCAAAAATACAGGACCTGGCGGCGGCTGATGAAGATGACATCATGCGGGCATGGGCCGGGCTGGGCTACTATTCACGGGCACGAAATCTAAAAGCCTGTGCGGATATTGTTGTTCAGAAATATGGGGGTAAATTCCCGAAAACCCAAAAGAGCCTGCAAGCCCTGCCCGGCATTGGAGACTACACTTCCGCTGCCATTGCCACCATTGCGTATGGTGAAAAAACCCAGGTGGTTGACGCAAATATTGAAAGAGTTGTGGCTCGACACCGGGCTAACCCGACACCCTTGCCCAGGCTAAAAATTGAATGCCGGGAGTTCATGGAAACAGTAACACCGGCAAACAGGCCCGGAGATTTTGTGCAGGCCATGATGGATTTGGGGGCAATGATTTGCACGCCTAAAAATCCCAAATGTTTTGATTGTCCAGTTCAGAACGATTGTTTGAGTTTTGAACAGAAAACCGTCCTGAACTTCCCGGTAAAAGTGCCAA
>QILU01000213.1 GCA_003233475.1 Ahrensia sp. | reverse complement strand
ATGCGGGCATCGCGCCAAATGCGTTCCAGCGGCAATTCATCCATCAACCCCATGCCGCCATGAATTTGTATGGCTTCGTCCGCCACAAAGGCCAGCATTTCGGTGGCCTTTAGTTTGGCCATGGCCATGTCGGTGTCGGTGCAGGTGCCTTGATCAAATTTCCATCCGGCTTCGAAGGTCAGCAATTCAGCCGCTTTCAACTCCATTGCCATGTCGGCGAGTTTGAAACTGACCCCCTGAAACTTGCCAATCTGCTGACCGAATTGTTTGCGTGTCGAGGCGTATTCCACCGAATGGTTAAAGGCCCGGTCAGCCCGGCCAAGGCAAGTTGCGGCTACCTGCAAGCGCGTGGCCCCGAGCCAGTCATTAGCCACATCAAAACCCTTATGCACTTCTCCAAGAATGTTTTCGGCGGGGATCCGACAATCGTCAAATTCCAAAATGGCGTTGGTGTAACCCCGGTGGGAAACATTGCTGTAACCGTCACGAACCATAAAACCTTTTATGCCTTTATCTACAAAGAACGCGGTAATCAGCGCCTTCGGCCCGCGTAGGGTTTCCTCTTCTCCCGTTTTCATGAAGGCGATGGTAAAGCCAGCCAAATCGGCATGGCTGATAAAATGTTTGGTGCCGTTTAGTATCCAATCTGAACCATCTTGTTTTGCGGAAGCCTTCATGCCGCGCAGGTCTGAGCCCGCGCCGGGTTCGCTCATGGCAAGGCAATCCCATGTTTCGCCCTTCACACAGGGGGTGAGATATTTCTCCCGTTGTTCGGCGGTTCCGGCACAAAGAATATTTGAAGGGCGAGCAACGCCTGTCCAGTGCAGGGCATAATTGGCGCGGCCCAGTTCTTTTTCATAAAGCAACCAGGTGAGGGTGTCCAAACCACCGCCGCCAAATTCCTCCGGGATATTGGCCGCATACAATCCCGCAGCAATGGCTTTGGATTGTATCTCTTTGACAATTTCCATGGGCAAAACGCCGGTGCGTTCCACTTCCGCCTCATTCCACAAAAGCGCGGGTGGTTTCAATGATGAGGCTTTGCTCCTGGGTGAGTTCAAAATTCATGTGTCATTCGCCGCTTTCGCTTTGAGTTTGGCTTCATAGGCGTTGAGCAACTTCCCCGCACCCCAGCCTTTGCCGTCATTGCTTTTAGCCAACACCTGCATAATGCCAACAAGATTTTCATCGCGTATCCGTTCCAGATCACGAATTCCCAGGCCACCGGCCTGAGCGTCGCTTTGTTTAACAATTTTATCAATCAGCTTCTCATCCAGCTCCGGCACGTCCATGAGTTTTGACCAGGGCAAACTTAGGGTTGGGCCAAGGGTTGGGCCAAACTGGTTGATGAAATGGCGCATTCCCGCTTCGCCGCCAGCAATTCGGTAGGTTTGGAAAAGCCCCATTTGCGCCCAGCGCATGCCAAAAGAATAGCGCATGATGTCGTCAAGTTCTTCCACGGTACACACATCGTCCTTAATCAGCCAAAGCGCTTCGCGCCACACCGCTTCCAGCAATCTATCGCCAACAAAAGCATCAATTTCCTTGCGGATGGTGATCGGCTTCATACCGATTTGTTGATAGGCTTGGTGGGCGCGGGTAATGGTTTCATCGCTGGTTTGCCGTCCGCCAACAATTTCCACCAGCGGCAGCAGGTAAACCGGGTTATAGGGGTGGGCCACAAACATTCGTTCCGGGTGCATCATTTTTGTCTGAATATCGGATGGCAACAGGCCCGATGTGGATGAACCGATGAGCGCGGTTTCTTTTGCTGCCGCATCTATTTGCATATGGATTTTTTGTTTCAGCTCAATTCGTTCGGGAACGGATTCCTGTATCAAATCGGCGTCTTCAACAGCCTCTTCCAGCTCGCGAACGAAGCTTAGATTTCCGCGCGGTGGAAAGGGCGCGTCGGTGAGGGCGGCATAGGCACGTTCCGCGTTCACTATTACCTCACCAACAATGCGCGGCGTTTCCGGGTGGGGGTCGAATATTTTGCAGTCGATACCATTGAACACAAACCGTGCTGCCCACGCGCCGCCAATAACACCACCACCTATTACGGCGGCTTTTTTGATTTCACTCATTTTGCCGCCTGCTTTACCAGCCCAAGCTTTTTGCGCACTTGCTCCGGGCCAATAACTTTCGCTCCGAGGTTTTCAATTATTCCGACGGCTTTTTCCACCAAATGGGCGTTGGTGGCCTGGGCGTTGGTGGCCAACACGCCGCGTTCCAACATTAAGTTATCTTCCAGCCCAACCCGCACATTGCCGCCGGCCAAAACGGCTGCGGCCACATAAGGCATTTGGTTGCGGCCAAGGGAGAACGCGCTCCAGTTCCAGTTTTCCGGCACGTTGTTGACCATAGCCATGAAGGTGTTGAGATCATCCGGAGCGCCCCATGGCACCCCCATGCATAATTGCACCAGGGCGTCTTTATCCAATACCCCCTCCTCCACCAGTTGTTTGGCAAACCATAAATGGCCCGTATCGAATGCCTCAATTTCCGGTTTCACCCCTAGCTTTGTCATCATCGCCCCCATGGCCCGCAACATGCCGGGGGTGTTGGTCATCACATAATCGGCCTCGGCGAAATTCATGGTGCCGCAATCAAGGGTGCAAATTTCCGGCAGGCATTTGGCCACATGGGCAACCCGTTCCGCGGCCCCCGCCATATCCGTTTCGTCCTCGTTTAAGGGAAGCGGGTTGTCGGTTCCGCCAAAAACCATATCCCCGCCCATTCCGGCAGTTAAGTTTAACACTACATCAACATCGGCATCACGAATGCGATCGGTTAGTTCGGAATAGTAATCCAGCCTGCGTGAGGGAACTCCGGTTTTCGGGTCTCGCACATGGCAATGCACAATGGCGGCTCCGGCTTTTGCCGCATCAATTGCGCTGTTGGCTATTTGTTCGGGCGAACGGGGAACATGGGGGCTTTTATCCTGGGTGCTGCCTGAACCAGTAACGGCGCAGGTGATGAAAACTTCACGGTTCATTTGTAAAGGCATGGTCTCGTTCCGAATGGATATATTTCGGTGAGCGTGATGGAAACATTATGGAGATGCAATCAAAAAAACGACTTGTCGGGGTTTGCTCCTGCAAATTGAAAGAGCTTCCATCTGCATCAAATGATTCAATATGGGTTGGAAGTGTCGTAAACTGAAACAACACTCGATTCGCCCCTCTATTTGAGAAGTCGTTATGAAAAATTTCTTCCTGTTGTTTTTGGTTTTTAGCTTCTCGATGCTGATCCCTTTATCCACCGCCCAATACCAAGCCATGGGACAAACGAGTGAACCCGCCAAGGTTCGTGTTGCGGAAACCCCTACCGATGAAGACCAGGCGGTTCAGGTGAAAGTGCGAAGTCTGTTGAAACAACTGCCGGAATTTCAAAATATTTTTGTAACCGTCAATGGCGGGGTGGTGACGCTGAAAGGCGTAGTGCTTGAACTGGAACAGGTGGGAAAGGCCGCCGAATTGGCTCAAAAAATCGAGGGAGTCGTGACAGTCAACAATCAGATCGATGTGGAAACGTCTGTGGAAAAACGTATTACCCCGGCGTTGGAGCGGTTTCAGGAGCGAATATCGCAATTTGTTTCCGCGTTGCCGATCATGGCGGTGGGGCTGCTTGTTTTTGCGTTGATTGCAACAATCGGATTTCTTATTGCGCGGCTGAAAAACCCATGGGATGCGATTACCCCCAATCAGTTCCTGGCAAATTTGTTACGCCAGGTTATTCGGCTGTCGTTTCTGGTTCTCGGTCTGGTTCTGGCTCTCGATATTATGGGGGCGACGGCGCTTTTGAGCACAATTCTCGGGGCCGCCGGAATTTTAGGTTTGGCGCTTGGTTTTGCTGTGCGAGACACGGTTGAAAATTATATCGCTTCCATTCTTCTAAGCTTTCGCCAGCCATTTCGCCCCCGTGATTGTGTGGAAATTGCCGGGCACGAGGGGCATGTCATTGCGTTGACTTCCCGCGCCACTGTGCTGCTTAGCTATGACGGAAACCATGTGCGTATTCCCAACTCAACCGTGTTCAAGGGGGTGATCACCAACTTTTCCTTGAACCCGGAACGGCGTTTCAGTTTTACCATAGGGGTGGAAACCGAAGATTTGAGCCGGGCGGTTGAGATAGGGCTTACCGAAATCAAGGGATTGAGTTTTGTGCTCGACGAACCGGCGGCAAGCGGTCGAATTGATGCTATTGGCGATTCTTCCATAACCCTTTGGTTCGGAGGATGGATAAATCAAGACGATTCCAGCCTCGCTAAAGCGCGCAGTGAAGCCATTCGCAAGGTGAAACGTGCGTTTGAAGCGGAAGGAATTTCGATGCCAGAACCGATCTATCGGATACGTTTCGATGAAGACCAGCCCAAACTGTCTTCGCGTGTTAAAACCAAATCAAAGGCCAAAACCGCTAAAAAGACCAAAACCAGCAAAGCTTTAGACGATGAAGAAAGGGATGTATCCCGCGATTCCGATCTGGATAAACGACTAACCAAGGAAGAAGAACGTAATTTCGATGGTGATTTGCTGGACGCGGAAGCACCGCAGGAAATTGGAACCTGAACACGGTTTGGGCTAACGGGCTTTTCACCATAAATTGAGCACTCCGTTATCCCTATAGGCATAAAATTAGCCTATATAGGGTTGAGGAACCGTGCGACTACAAAATTTAACGAGGTGAACCCATGAACCGCAGAGCTATTTTACTTGGCACATCAGCCGTTATGGTTGCATTGGTGGGAAACGGAATTGTTGGAAGGCGGGTGGTTGAAGCGGCAACCGACCCACTGACCACCACCACGGAATTCGGGTTGAATTTGATGCCTACGAAAATTGTACCGGTGGTAAAGAGTGCTCCCTGACGGCTGAACAATATGCAGTGTTGCGCGAAGAGGCGACCGAGCGCCCCTATACCAGCCCGTTGAACGACGAAAAGCGTGCAGGCACATTTTTTTGTGCCGGGTGTAGTTTACCACTTTACCGATCTGAAACCAAATATGACAGCCGCACCGGGTGGCCAAGTTATTACGAAGCGATCAAAGGTGCTGTGGGGACAAAAAAAGATTGGGGTCTCTTTCTTCCCCGTACTGAAGTGCATTGCATCCGCTGCAAGGGACATCAGGGGCACATTTTTGATGACGGCC
>QILU01000002.1 GCA_003233475.1 Ahrensia sp. | reverse complement strand
ATATGTTGCCTTTCAGCTGCTTTCGGGCAGCGGATTCAAAATCAAATTCTTCAACACGGTTTCCACGCACCACGACAACCCGGGTTTCTTCCGGGTGGGTGGCATCGATAAGCATTTTGTTAGCCATAAATAGGGTTCTCCACGGGCCCTGGAGTGCCGCGGCTGTTCCGCGATGATTTTACCACGTAAAACAAGCTTGTGAGCGGCAGGGGCGCCGGATGGTATGAGGGGGTGTGACACAGAACGCGCGCGAATATCAAAAGCCGGGACATAGTTCCTAACGGCTTTAGTCCGCATAACTACCTGGCTGAGCCCGTTTACGAGAGCTTGCATGAGCCAATCATTCGAACGCATTCGATACATAAATATAAACCTTGTCCTTTACTCATTGGACGTTCGTGGTTTGCTTTCACCGGTGAAGCCCCGGGAATTCCCTGGACTGCCGGCAATCTCAATTCCGAATCAATTTGTTGAAGTGCAACTTATTGATTCGGTCAAAAATTGCGCTTAATCGCGTTTGTCAAAGGACAATACGCAGACGCAAATCTATCAACGCTCTTACCCACCGGTTATGAAAAATGATCACGAAACGCCGGGTTTTGGCGCAAAATCAGTGGGATATGGCTGGCATTGAAGATGAAATCCTGTCAAGGGTTCTCATCCACTTTCGGCCTCATTCCTAACTCGGAATGACCAAGCTCCGCACTTTCACAACCAGAAGAGCTGAATCTCTTAAGCTCTTCTTTTACGGAGTGCGGTATTGATTGGCAAGCAAACATTGTGTTCTTGAAAGAGTATATTAATTCAAATTACCGGATAATTGTCTAAATTTAACGAAAACCCCTTGATGAACCGCTATATTGATGGTCATGTTGACAGCGCTGGGGGGCGGGAATTGGCGCGTGAAATTATGCAGAATTATCCGGAAAATGCGGGAAACACCCATGTGCATGTTGTTACACGAAGTAGAGATACTCTCCCTGACAGTCTGGGCTGATACATGATTTTGGATTTTGTTAATATTAAAAGCTGTTTTGGCGATGCAACACGGGTTTGCGCCGTTATCAAATGGCCTTTGACAGTTGTATTGGCCCTGTTTGTGGTGATTTTGGCCTCAACCGGCGGGCCAGCCCATGCCAATCAGGACAAAACCGTTCCCAAAGCCTCCAGTGCGCGGCTGGGCGGTGATGATCAGCGCACCCGGTTTGTCGCTGATATATCAAGCTCCATTGGCTACAGTGTCTACGTCTTGCCCGACCCGTTCCGGGTGATTATTGATTTGCCCGAGATTAACTTCCAATTGCCGCCGGGCCAGGGTGTATCAGGGCGCGGACTGGTTACCGGTTACCGTTTTGGCCTGTTTTCGCCGGGCAGATCGCGCATCGTGATTGATGCCAGCGCCCCGGTTTTAATTGAAAAATCATTTGTCATTCCCGCCACTGAACTCAAACCGGCGCGTCTGGTTGTCGATATCGTCAAGACGGACAGGAAGACATTTTTCGAAAATCGCAAACGCCAGCTGGAAGCACAGGCAGAAACGGGTAAACTGGCGGCCATTCCCCTGCCAAAACCCCGGCCGCGTGGCAGCATCATTCCCGACTTAAACAAAAAGTCAGACCGCCTGGGCAAAAGGCGAACGAAAAAGATGATTATCATTGATCCCGGCCACGGTGGCATTGATGGCGGTGCCGTGGGCAAGCGCGGGGTAAGGGAAAAAACAGTTGTTCTTTCGGTTGCCAGATTGTTGAAGAAAAGATTGCTCGCCACAGGCCGTTATGAGGTTGCGCTGACCCGGAGTAGCGATACATTTATCCCCTTGCGCAAGCGTGTGGAATTTGCCCGCAGGAAAGAAGGCGATTTGTTTATTTCAATTCATGCCGATACCGTTAAACTTTCCACCGTGCGCGGGGCCACAGTCTATACATTGTCGGAAAAAGCATCGGACGCGGAAGCTGCCGCGTTAGCGCAAAAGGAAAACCGCTCGGATATTATCGCCGGGGTAGACCTCGCCCGGCAAAATGATGTGGTAACGGACATACTTATTGATCTGGTGTTGCGGGAAACCAAGAACCGTTCGATTGTTTTTGCCCAGAAAATGGTGAAATCCCTGGGCGGGGTAACACGCATTAACAAGACACCGCACAGATTTGCCGGTTTTGTGGTTCTTAAGGCACCCGACATCCCTTCAGTGTTGCTTGAACTGGGTTTTTTGAGCAATGGAAAAGATGCGCGATTACTTTTATCCCAAAACTGGCGGCGAAAGGTAGCGCGGGCCGTGACAGCATCCATCGACAAATATTTTACCGCGCAAATTGCCAACAGGCCCTTGTGATGAAGATCATGTACAAATCAGGGGTTAAACTGATAGAGAAAGCGCGATGATCAATATCCCCCGGTGCGAGTGGCCCCGGCTTTGCCATAATTATGGATTAGGGGGTGAAATGCACTCCGGCGAAACGTTTAAAGGTTAAATCTGACACAATGATCCGCTTTATCAGTTATTTGTTCGGTGCGGGCTGCATCATGTTTTTTGCCGGTGTGGCAGTGGTGGGCTACGTTGTCTGGAATGTGGCCAAAGATCTGCCGAATTATGATGCCCTGGCAAAGTACGAGCCGCCGGTTACCACGCGAATTCATGCCGGCGATGGTCAAATGCTGGCGGAATATGCCCGCGAACGCCGGCTGTATGCCCCGATCAGCACCATTCCTGACCTCATGATCAGGGCCATACTTTCCGCTGAAGACAAGAATTTCTACGAACACAGCG
>QILU01000127.1 GCA_003233475.1 Ahrensia sp. | reverse complement strand
GGATCAACCCCTTGTGTCATCAGGTTCAACGCGAGGGTGACAACATCCACATTGCCGGTGCGCTCACCATTGCCAAACAAAGTGCCCTCCACCCGGTCGGCCCCGGCCATCAGGCCAAGTTCGGTTGCGGCAATTCCTGTTCCCCGGTCATTATGGGGGTGCAGAGAAATGATCACGCTGTCACGGCGGTCAATATTTCGGCACATCCATTCGATTTGATCGGCGTAAATATTGGGGGTCGACATTTCCACCGTGGAGGGCAGGTTCAATATGAGTTTGTGATCGGGATCGGGATCAATAACCTCCACCACCGCATTGCAAATCTCCAGCGCAAAATCCAATTCCGTGCCGGTAAAACTCTCCGGTGAATATTCGTAGCGGTAGCTGTTCTTGCCTCCACTGGTGGCGCTGGCCATGTCGACAATCATTTTTGCCGCGTCGGTTGCAATGGCTTTGATACCGTTCCGGTCTTGCCCGAACACCACCCGGCGTTGCAGTTCTGAGGTGGAATTGTAAAAATGCACGATTGGCAGTTTCGCCCCTTCCAGGCTCTCGAAGGTACGGATTATCAACTCCGGTCGGCATTGAACCAAAACCTGCAAATGCACGTCGTCAGGCACGTTGCCTTGCTCAATGCACCAGCGGGCAAAGTCAAAATCTGTTTGGCTGGCGGAGGGGAAGCCGATTTCAATTTCTTTGAATTTCATGTCCAGCAGAAGCGCAAACATGCGGGCTTTGCGTTCGTGGCCCATGGGATCGATAAGGGCCTGGTTGCCATCGCGCAAATCTACGGAACACCAGATGGGGGCTTTTTCAATTGTTTTTCCGGGCCAGGTCCGGTTGGGCAAATCTATCTGATTATAGGCGGAATATTTCTTGGCGGCTTCCATCAACATGGGAAGTCATCCTTCTTGTATTGGCTTTGATCTCGCAATAACGGTTTTTGCGCCGTTTTGCCAGATTAGCGTATAGGGGAATATATGATTTCAGGGGCGGTTTAATTGTTCAGCGGATAGAATTTCGACCGCCGGACGCCCCTTTAAGTGCGCACAACCCGACGGCCGCCTATAAGCAGCAGGTCAAGATTTAGAAGGAGTGCACTTGTATCCATGGGTTTTGTGTTAAGCTGGATTTGATCCAGAAGCAAGAGGGTGGATAATTTTGCAGGCCGCTATTTCGGGACTATTTATGGCCTGATCACCATAACCGCATTGGTGGAAGCTGTTTATTTTGTAACTGCGATGGTGATTGGTAAGGGAAAAACCACCTGTTGAGTCTCAGCATGACACAGAATTGGCAATCTTTATTAGTAGTTTTTACCTTTGTTTTCAATTAGTTAACATAAATCCCTATTCGAATTCTGCTCCAAATTAACCATTTCCTGCAAATAGGGGTCGCCAGATTAACCAACTCTGTTATCCTATTAATCATTCGTTAACCTGTTCAATAATGTTCAGAGGGGCGGTTGCTGGTGTTCCATGCGCGACTTTCGTGCACGATTATGCCCGGCAAAGTTTTTTGTAAAATTGACTTCTTTTTGGAGGGGAAAAAATGAAACGAGTTTTTGGCACGGTAGCCGCAGTATTCATTCTTGCAGGACCCGCATTTGCACAAACCTTGCCTCCGGCTGATGCAAAGGCCGGTGAATGTTACGCAAAAGTTCTCATTCCGGCAGTGTACGACAGCAATCCGGAAGAAGTGATGGTTCAGCCGGGAAGTTCTTCTTTCAAAAAAACGCCTGCTATCTATAAAAACGTGGAAAAGCAGATTTTGATTGAAGAGGAAAGCTATGAGCTGGTTCCTGTTCCTGCAACATATGAAACCGTGACCGAAACCGTTCTTATTCAACCGGAGCAAATTGTAAAATCTGTGGTACCGGCAACTTTCCGCACCGAAGAAAAAAATATAGAAATTTCCCCTGCCCGTGTGGAATGGCAACCCGGACGCGGGGCGTTTGAAAAAATCGATTCCGCCACGGGTGAGATTATGTGTCGGGTGGAAATTCCCGCAGTTTTCAAAACAATCAGCCAGCAGGTTGTGGATCAACCGGCGCAAACACGTGAAGAAGTTATTCCTGCAGTATATGAGACTGTTGAACGCCGTAAAATGAAAACGCCACCCACGACGGAAAAACGTGTGATCCCGGCCAAATACCGCACCATTACAATTAAAGAACTGGTGACGCCCGAAGCGTTTGAGGTTGTGGAAACACCGGCACGCTTCGCCACCATTCAAAAAAGAAAATTGCGTACAGCGGAAATAGTCAGCTGGCGCGAAATTTTGTGCGAAACAAATGCCACCCCGGCTGTGATAACGCGCATCCAAAATGCTTTGATCGATGCTGGCTATAAACTTAGATTTAAGCCGGATGGGAAGCTTGGGCCTGGCACACAGGCCGTCATTCGCCGTTTCCAGACGGACAACAACCTGCCAACAGGTGGTTTGACTTTGAGCACCGTCAAGCGTTTGGGTGTTAGTCTTTAACGCTTTTAACTATCGTCCAGTAGTAAAAGCTCCGGTTGGAAACAGCCGGGGTTTTTGTTTCTTCTGCTGAAAGACAAATCTCAATTCAATCAGCAACTGATTGGCATTGAACGAAGCTCGGTTATAATCAATTGATGATTGAACCTGCTCAACTGCTAATTTTTATTCCTGCTGCATTGGCGTTGAATTTAACGCCGGGGAGTGATTTGTGGAGTGATTTGTTGTTTTGTCTGGGGCAAAGTTTGAAGTCGGGGCCGCGCGCGGGTGTTGCCGCCAGTTTTGGAATAGCGACCGGATCACTTATTCATACCGTGTTCGCCGCATTTGGGCTTGCTTCGCTGCTGGCGGCTGCGCCGATTGCTTTTGAGATCATCCGCTGGGCCGGGGTGGCCTATCTGCTATGGCTGGGGTTTCAAGCTTTAACAGGTAAAAGCCTGCGCTTTGAAAACACAAACGCGACGAGATCCGGCCCTGCCCCCGCAGTAAGAGAGGAGCCGAAAAGAGCTTACTACCGCGCATGGCGGGACGGCACGATTGTTAATCTGCTTAATCCAAAGGTCATTTTTTTCATTTTGGCCTTCATTCCTCAATTCGTGGTGCCCGAGAACGGATCGACGATTGCGCAGTTTTTAATTTACGGGGCAATATTCAATATCACCGGCACCATTGTGAACGCCCTGGTCGGGTTGTTTGGGGGGCATATTGGCCACCGTTTGCGCAC
>QILU01000005.1 GCA_003233475.1 Ahrensia sp. | reverse complement strand
GTGCCTGACCATCCAATTGTAATATGTATTCCGTGGCGGTGGCCGGAAGAGCCGGCACCTGAGAAAACGTAACATTGAAACCCAGATTATTAAGCAAATTTGTATCAAAATTCAGCGCATCCCCGGAAAGCACATTAGTCAGGCGGATTGTGCTGTTGAACAATTGAGTGTTATCGAGATCGAATATACTCACATCCAAATCTGCAATGGAAAGCGGCACATCTTCGGGCGAACCTGCTGACGCCCCATTAACATAAACCGCCAGATAATCGGAACCGGCGCCATCCGGCCCGTTCAAATCCAGACTTTGAGCCTGAACTGTTACCGGCGAACCGAAAGTTGATAATGCCGAGTCTCCGATCATATCAAAATTGGCAAGAAGAGACCGGGATTGATAAACAACCACAAAATTATTAACGCTGACGCTGTCCCATGAAATTCCGATTTGCGAGCCTGGGTCATTAACCCCAAGGGCCGTACCGGTTACCATAAACTCATCTTCATTTGCAGACAGTTGTAAATCTGTTCCGTTTTCAACCGTGTAGGAACTGATGTTTTGTGGCTCAATAAAAATCGTATCACGGGTGTCAGGCGTCCCTCCCAATCCATCAATATCACGCATCACCAAATTTATCGCGTCCGGTGGGGCGAATGTCTGGGTTCCAGGAATCAGGATACTCCAGCGAATTGCCGCAGAACCTTGTTCAAGAACGTCCTCCCCGGCCACGGAACCAACAACCGGACCAATATTTGTTAAAACAATCCGAAAATCATCAAGTGTCGGCGAATCCGATGCAACAGTTTCAAATGTGGCTGACGTGGAGCCGGAAAGGCCGATTAATGTGGCCTGAATATCATAATATTGCAGCGGCGCCCCACCACCCGGGTCATGTACAACCGCATTACTCCACAGAGCGGTTGTGCCTGCCGTACCAACAATCCCCCCGTCCAGATGACCTATTTCAGGTTGGCCCGTAGCCGCCAGCGTGTAGCCGTCCAATATGCCGTTCCAGTCGGGAGCAGCAAAAGCCTGCCGTTCAATTGTGCCCGTTTGCAACTCCAGATCCCAATCACCAGAAAGGGATTCCGAACCCGTCAAATCGTCAGATGCGGCAATATCAGCGCCAGTTGCAGCCGCCAGACGTTCCGCTGCCAATTGACCCACTTCACCCTTACCGAATTCACAGCCATAAATGAGAATATCGCCATCTTCAACCAATGCCTCACCGATGGTTTTCAAGGCTTCACTATGGGGCCCTTGAATCGATTGAGCATTCAATTCAGCATTTCCCAGTTGCAAGGCACCGGCCATACCGTGAGAAAATATATGGACTGCCGTAAAACCACCGGAATCGGACAAAATGTCCGCAATTTGCTGCACCCCGTCTGAATCCGCATCCAGGATATGAACCGTTACCCCCGGCTCCAGTGATGCAATCAGCTCTTCCTTATTTTCCACTCCGGCATCTATAAATACGATCTCGCCCTCAGTGGGCCTCGATGTTAAATCGCCGCTCAACTCAGCTTCGTCTGCATATTCTTTCTCCTCCAGAGAGGATTCGGTGATGTTTTTGCTGTTTCCATTTTCGTTGATATTTTCAACAACACGGCTATTGGCCTTATAATCATCGGCCAATTGGCTATGGGCTGCTTGCCCAGCGATATCCAGCGCAGTCTCAATTGCAGCAGCATCAAGCAAAATCCGGGGCTCCAGCACCCGCATCAATGGTTTGGCTTTTTCCGGAGGAGACAATATCTCCTTGTTTTTCCGCTTAAAAATTGATTGGAAAGACCCTGCCATACTCACACTCACTCTACTAATACCAGGAACACCAAACCTCAAAAAACCTGGAACCGGGAGGGATTCCGAGCGCAATTGTGGCGTTCAGGAATAGTTAGGATGCCGTTAACAACGGGCAAAAAGATGCGCTCATTGATAAGACGGCGTTAATTCGGGCGAAAAATTATTCGTTCAATTCGCGCCTATCTGCAACCAGTTTCGCGCGCAGGATTTCTGCATAGGATGGCCACTCTCCAATGCAAATACAAATACCTGGGTAAGCAAAAACCCCGCTGCATCCAATTCACCCGCTTGGCGTTTAATTTCAGCCCCTTGTGCGTAAAGCTCTACCAACCTGTATCCGTCATTCAACTCGTGAGCGGCCAGAATTTGTTTTTCCAAATTATTTGGGTCAGCTTTTTCCAACGCTCACTTCCGCATTTATCATTTGCGACGCTATCCAATGGTGAAATATCCACGTTGGCTCGTCCATCACCGGAGAAAATTTTCCACCATCAAACAATTTCCCGTGGCGACCCGATTGCATTCCCTCGACAACAAAAATATCTTCTTCAAATATTTCCTTCCATGAGGCGGTATTTTTTGCCCGTAATTTCGAGTAGTTTTTACCGCACATGGTCTCATCAGCATAATAAATCGCCACCCGTTCAGTTGTTTCCTCCATTGAATCAGGAACAAGTATTATCGCGTATCTATGATCACGATGAACACCCAAAAGCACGTTGGGAAACAGGGCAATATATTCCGCCTGCGTGTCCCATTTTTTGGAAAGACCGTGGTAATTTGAAAAAGCTTTGATTTTTGAAAGAGACGGGTTGTAAACCCGCGTTCCCTGCCCGGCAAACCTTCCCTTTGCAATGATGTGGTAGTGGTCTTCCAACTTCGAATAGGCGTTCAGCCCCGGGTGTATCCACGGCAAATGATAGCTCTCGCAATAATTCTCCACCGCCAGTTTCCAATTGCATTTAACCGACAGATCAAACTGGGAATCCGCCCCACCAAAAAAGGACGGTTTTTCAAATTCTGCCCATCGCGCAATCATATCCGCTGCATAATCTTCAAAGGCCGCAGCATTTCCATTCACATTGATAAAAATAATATCCTGCCAGATATGGCTGCGAATTTCGATCAGGCCCAGGTTTTCGCGGTCAATATTCTCGTGAACATTCTGCCCCGGCCCGCCAACATGGGGCGTGGTCTTTAATTTCCCCTGCAAATCATAACACCATGAATGGTAGGGACACCTGATAACCCCCCGCATTTTTTTAGGCTTTTCAACAAGGATCATTCCCCGGTGACGGCAGGTGTTTTGAAAAACCCGAACCACCTCGTCTTTTCCCCGAACAAGCAACAACGGCAACCCAAGAAACGTAATTGGCCTGGCATCCGCTTCTTCAGGCACATCCTTGGCAAATCCGATTGCGGCCCAGTTATCGAAAAACACAACGTCGCGTTCCAGATTAAAGGTTTGCTGATCAACATAGAAATTATTGGGAAGACCGGTTGCTTCTCCAATCGGCCTCAAAACCTTATTAAGTTGAGCAATATCTATTTCCAAAGTGAGCACTCCAAAACAATTGTTTTCACAAAACTACACGCCATTTCTGGTTGTTCAGATAGCAAATATCGTCACTTCGCCCTATTTTCTGTCGTATTTACGATGAAACCAAACCGGCCCAAATAATTTTACAGGAACATTTTCAATTGCCCGGAGGGGCCGATATCCCGATCTTCCCAGTGCATTCGGCATAAGGATACATAACTTTCCTCACCCCCAATGGATACCTGATCGCCCTCATCAATTACGCGCCCATTCCCATCCAAACGCACCACCATTGTCGCCTTTCGCCCGCACCAGCAAATTGTACGAATTTCACGCAAGGCATCGGCAAGCGCCAAAAGTGCCGCGCTGCCGGGGAATAACTTGCCCTGAAAGTCTGTTCGCAACCCGTAACACATGACAGGAACACCGAGCCTGTCTGCCACCCGGCACAATTGCCAGACCTGGGGTTCGCTCAAGAACTGGGCCTCATCCACCAGCACACAGTTGATGGTCTTATTTTTGAGACCCGCTTCCACCCGCTTGAACAAATCATCACCATCCGCAAATGTCTCCGCTTCCGCTTCCAGCCCGATGCGTGATCCAATCACCCCCATCCCGGCCCGGTTGTCCAACGCTGCGGTAAGAAGCAGGGTCTCCATCCCCCGCTCACGGTAATTGTGTGAAGCCTGCAGCAATACGGTGGATTTACCGGCATTCATTGACGAGTAATTAAAATATAGCTTTGCCAATTTTCCAAATCGCTTTTTACGTTATCAAGCTGAATACAATAACCAGCTTAGATGCCCGGTTCATCTGCGCCAAGCCGCGCAGAGCAATCCTCCACAATCTGAATTGGACAGGGCAATGAAAAAACAAATTTGAACTCGGTTATTAGTGAATTATTCAACTTTAGGTTGTATTTATCTGATCGAACACCAACTTTGACACTAACAAAACACCACTAAAATTCTTAAGAAAGGGATCCGATGTGTTTTCGCAATTCTTGCCAAAGTTAAGAACGGAAAAAATCACCCGCCGAAGCCTTAAAAAATCCCAAGAAGTTTTTCACCGGGCATATGACACCTTAAAATCACCCATAACCCTGTGCCAGGGGCAAAGAATAGTTGCAGCAAACCAGGCTGCACAAGAACTGCTCCTGCCAATTGCTGCCCACCCCGAAGGGATGCTGGTTGAAACCGTTCTGGGCGACAAATCCAAAGCCAACGAATTGTTTGGCAACCCTGATAAAGAGATGAATTTCAAGTTCAAACAACTCTCCCTGTCGATTACCGCCCAGCCCTGGAACAAACACCCGCAATTGTGGATATTGGAGTGGACCGATAAATCC
>QILU01000080.1 GCA_003233475.1 Ahrensia sp. | reverse complement strand
GTAATACCTTCCCAAAGCACCAGAAGCGTGACCCCGAAGATGAAGGGCACCAGCAGGCTGATACCCCGCGCTAACGCGACATTTGTGCCTGGGTCAATTGCAACCAAACGCTGGTTCACCCACCACATGACCAACCAAAAGACTATGGCACCAAAGACTAAAATCATGCCCGCGCCCCTTCAGGTTTTTCGCCCATGCGGCGCATTGTATAGGCTTGGGCATAACCAACGAGAAAGACCAGGGAGGCCGCCAATGCGGCTGCAACAAACAGTGCTGACCAGATTTGCACAGTTTGTCCATAATATGAGCCGGCCAACAGCCGTGCTCCAAGTCCAGCAACAGCGCCTGTCGGCATTTCACCAACGATGGCCCCAACAAGCGAAGCCGCCACAGCAATCTTCAAAGAAGTGAACAGATAGGGCATGGAGGATGGCCAGCGCAATTTCCAAAAGATCTGCGTAGTTGAAGAATTATAGGTGTGCATTAAATCCAGATGCGCCAAGTCCGGTGAACGCAGGCCCTTCACCATGCCCACCACCACGGGGAAGAAAGATAGATAAGTCGAGATCAAAGCCTTGGGCAGCAGCCCCTGAATTCCCGCCGCATTCAGCACAACAATAATCATCGGGGCAATGGCGAGAATGGGAATGGTTTGAGAGGTGATGACCCAGGGCATCACCGATTTATCCATCGCCCTGTTGTGCACAATGCCAACCGCCAACGCGATGCCCAAAGCCGTGCCGATAATAAAGCCCAGCAGAGTTGTAGAGAGGGTGATCCAGGCGTGATAAATCAACGAGCGTTTTGAGGTGACTTTCTTCAATACAGTGGTTTTATAAATTTCTTCGAACACCTGATGTCACAGGCCGTTTTTGCACCATTGTGTTCTTGACCAATTGCGAAAATGCGGGCGGCTCAACCTTCGCCCGTTCCGCCTGATCATACTCAAACGGCGCATTCAACCAGATCACCGCCGCATACCAAACGGCAACAATAACTGCGAGTACCGTGAGGACGGGGATGGTTTTTGAGGTAGAGGTCATATCAATTCTCCCCCCAGAACTCTACTCTCCCACTTGTCATTCCCGCTACAACGGGAATCCATGGTGAGGTATATTCGGACATGGTATTGGGAACGTGTTTGCAGTATATGCGGGGGTTAAATAAGCACTGAAAAATTGAAGAAATGGATTCCCGCTGTAACGGGAATGACAAGTTTGAAGTCATGAATGGTATTATGTTTGAAATCTTACTCATCATAGCTATGCCCCGCCCTTAATCCATCACGCACCCTGTGGGCAATTTTCAAAAATTCGGCGCTTTCTCTGATCTCCAATGGCCGCTTTTTGGGCAGGGTGGATTCAATCACATCCGCCACGCGGCCGGGGCGCGGCGACATGACGATTATTTTGGTCGACAAATATACCGCCTCCGGAATGGAGTGGGTAACAAAACATATTGTCTTGTTGGTGGTTTCCCACAACTCCAGCAACTGCTCATTCAAATGATCGCGAACAATCTCGTCCAGCGCCCCAAAGGGTTCATCCATCAACAATAAATCGGCATCAAACGCCAGGGCGCGGGCAATGGAAGCACGCTGCTGCATGCCGCCGGACAATTGCCAGGGATATTTTTTGCCAAAATTTGTGAGATCAACCAGATCAAGAACGTCCTTCACCCGCTTATTTCGCTCGGCCTTGGAATGCCCCATAATCTCCAACGGCAGGGCAATATTTTTCTCAATCGTGCGCCAGGGTTGCAGCGATGCCGCCTGAAATACATAGCCATAGGCTCGGGCCTGGCGCGCCTGTTCCGGCGTCATGCCATTGACCATAACCTCCCCGCCCGTGGGTTTTTCCAAATCAGCCACCACCCGCAAAAACGTCGTCTTACCGCAGCCCGAAGGCCCAATGAAAGAAACGAACTCTCCCTTCTTTATATCGAGATCAATGTCCGAAAGCGCATGCACAGGCCCGTCATTGGTCTCGAAGGTAAGGGAGAGTTTTTTGGAGGATACAACGATGTTAGTCATGATAGTAATGGCACCGCAATGGTTCCAATTGTTACCACATTTGCTGCCAAGGAAGAACCAACCAATAATCGAGAAAGTATTTTTTTCATCTTCTTGTTAAATTCGTCCTTATTTTTACCTTCTTCAACAACCACTGAATGAAGTTCCATAAATGTTGAGAACAAGATTCGATAATGGTCCCAAAATTTAGTTTCCCCGAATTGGTCGTAGTGTTCGAGAATTGATTTCAATTGCGTAATATGAAGTGCAATCAGCTTTTTAGCTCTAGAGCTTAGCTTACCACTCGCAACACAGAAATCTCCTAACTCGTTAATTTCATTAAGTGCTTCGGTTAAATCGTCTAGGCTAGTCTCGGTTAAATCGGCGGTTCTAAATCGGTCAGAAAGATCGTCCAACGCACCTTTGTTTTCTTCGGACAAGTAGGTTCTGAAGACTTTACCTGTTTGGATCTCGAAGTTCTCCGCCGAAAAGAGGGATTTGATATCCCTAATTCTGTCCGAGGCACGATCTCGAACAGATTCTCTATTAAACTCAAGCACCTCAAGATCGTTCTGGACACGCTGGGATAAGGCCATAAAATCTTGTAGAAATGAAATGTAATCGGGATATCCAACTTCTTCAGCAATTTTGTCGAAGGATTTTGATAGCGGGTGTCTAGAAATTGGGTGCCCATCGCCAAATGGTTTAGTAATTGCTTCCTCCAATTGATTGATCAGGGAGAGCAAACGATCTGCTGAATCATCTTTGGAATTACTTGTGATCTCTTCTTCTTCAGTCATCCATTAAACCCCACTCGCCGGAATACCGGTGCGCTTGATCGGGGTTGGGGCGGTCAATTCTTTCCAGCTTGAAAGGGCTTTGTTGACGGCGGCGTTTGGTTCGCGTTTGACAAATTCGCCGTGGCCTTCTTTTGTTTTTACTTCCCCATCGACGACGGAAACATGACCCCGGCTCAGCGTATAGCGCGGCAGGCCTTTGACGTGCTTGCCTTCAAATACATTATAGTCGATGGCTGATTGCTGGGCGTTAGCCGTAATCGTTTTTTCTTTGTTCGGATCCCAAACCACAATATCAGCGTCAGACCCAACAAGAATTGCACCCTTTTTGGGGTAACAATTTAGGATTTTGGCGATGTTGGTGGAGGTCACGGCGACAAATTCATTCATCGTCAAACGGCCTGTTGAAACTCCTTGGGTCCACAACATCGGCATGCGGTCTTCCAACCCGCCGGTGCCGTTTGGAATTTTGGTAAAGTCCCCAACCCCAAAGCGTTTTTGCTCAGTGGTGAAGGCGCAATGGTCGGTGGCGACCACGGAGAGGGAACCCGATTGCAGGCCCGCCCAAAGGCTGTCCTGGTGTTTTTTATTTCGAAACGGAGGGCTCATCACCCGCCGTGCCGCGTGGTCCCAATCCTTATTAAAATATTCGCTTTCATCCAAGGTCAGATGCTGAATGAGCGGTTCCCCCCATACCCGTTTGCCCTGAGCGCGGGCGCGGCGGATCGCCTCATGGCTGTCCTCACAAGACGTGTGCACAACATAAAGCGGTGCCCCTGCCATATCGGCAATCATGATCGCCCGGTTGGTGGCTTCCCCTTCAACCTGCGGCGGGCGGGAATAGGCGTGGGCTTC
>QILU01000237.1 GCA_003233475.1 Ahrensia sp. | reverse complement strand
GACGGAATACTGGTTCTCGCCAGCCGTTCAAGAAAAGAAAACGAGCATAATCTCACAAGAGCATGGAACGGATTGAAGCAGGGGGGAGTGGCGGTTTTTGCCGGAGCCAAAACATCCGGTGTGCAGGCTTTGCGAAAATGGGCGGGTAAACACACCGAAATTAACGGCAGCCTTTCCAAACACCACGGGGTGGTTTTTTGGCTGGTGCGGAAGGGGGGCGATTGGTCAGTTGAGCGATCGCAGAAATTGCAAGAGGGTTACAAAATTTCTGCCGGAATGTTTTCTGCTTCCGGGCCGGACAAGGGCTCACGACTGTTGGTCGAAGCGTTTTCCGACGTGAAGATTGTTGGCCGTGTCGCCGATTTTGGCGCTGGTTGGGGCTATCTTTCGGCGGAATTGTTGAAAGGGCAAAACAATGTCGAAAAGCTTGAATTGTTCGAAGCAGATTGGGCGTCCCTTGAGGCGGCAAAACAAAATGTTGGCAAGGGCAAAGACGTAGAATATCATTGGCGTGATTTGACCCTGGAAGCCCCGCGCGGGCCTTTTAGTTGGATAATTATGAACCCGCCCTTTCATACCGGCCGGGCGGCAGAGCCAAATCTTGGAAAAATCTTTATTGAAGCCGCCGCAAAGGCACTGCCCAATGGTGGGCGTTTGTTAATGGTCGCAAACACAAATCTGCCTTACGAAAGCACCCTGAATAGGCTGTTCAAAAAAGTTGAACGAAAAGCCCAGGCAAACGGATTTAAGGTGATTGAAGCAATTCGCTAGAGCGTGTCCGTCTTTGACGGAATCGCTCTAGTTTTTCTCGCTCACGGCAGGTTCGCTTTGCGAACCACCTGCGCGGGCGCGCCGCATAAACGGCGGGCTGCTGTTCGCAGCCTGAGTGTTTCAGTTAAAAACTGACGCACTCTAGAATGCCACGTCGCCTGTAACTTTCGGGATAATTGGTGCCAGCGCTTCGTGCAGTCTTGTCTCCCATTCTTCCCGCCCGGCGCGCGCCTTGGGTACCGGGTTGATAAAGTCAAACAATGACCAAAGCGGTTCGATTCCATATCGCGGCAAGCCGCGGGCAGATCTGATGCCCTTGCGGTGTTCTGCACATCTGATTGCAGGAGTTTTTCCGGTGGAACCCACATAGGCTCCGTACCAATCATTGTCTGAAGTGTAACCGGAACGCAAAACGACATAGACACTGGCACCAAGCCGCCCTTGTTTTTGGCTCTCCAATATATCATTGGTGAACACTTCCCGCACCCGCTCCCCGGCCTGCACCAGCCAGGGGATAGGCTGCAATCCATTTTCAGCAAATTTCATGCCCGCGTTTAAGTCTGCGCCCCGGGTTTGCAGCTCGTGCAGGGCGAGGGTTGCAAGCTCCAATGCGGGCGGGTTGCTCACCAGCCACCCGCCAATCGCCGCATTCATCTGGCTGTCGCTCCAATTGCGAAAAGGGCGGGGGTGGTTGTAATTCAACCCCGGAAATTTAGCGTATTTTTTAACTGCGTATTTGGGCAATTTCACGAAGCTATCCGCTCAATGATGATGGGTCTGTCTTCCACATCCTGCGGGTCGCCCAGTTGATAGGCCCCCCGCAAAGCGTTTGCAGCATTTTCCGCCTGCGTCTCATCGCGGGCATGGACAAACCCCAAGGGCTGTTCCTTATCGACCGCATCACCTTCCATGGCCAGCTCAGTAAAGCCTACCACCGGATCAACCGGATCTTTTGCCCGTACGCGCCCACCACCCATGGCAACAACCGCCACTCCCACGGCGCGGGTATTAATCCTCACAACACTGCCCTGCTCAACAGCAAATACCGGGCGCACAAGCGGTGCTTTGGGAAGATGTAATTCAGGCTTTTCTATCAAATCGGATGGCCCGCCCAGGGCCGCCACCATTTGAGCAAATTTAATTGCAGCCGCGCCGGACGAAAATACCTGTTCCATTTTTTCCCGGCCTTCTTCAATTGTGTCTGCCAGTTTCCCGCTGAGCAGCATCTCTGCGCCCAGCGCCACAGTGACGTCCCAAAGGCGTGAATCCACGTCTCGCTGGCAAAGGAAATCAATCGCATTTTGAACCTCCACCCCGTTCCCTGCGGTACTTGCCAAAGGTGCGTTCATGTCGGTGAGCAAAGCTGTGGTGGGCAGCCCGGCTCCATTGGCCACATCCACCAGAGAGCTTGCCAATTCCCGCGCTTTTGCCAGATCATCCATGAATGCTCCGTTGCCGCATTTAACATCGAGCACAAGACCGCCAAGACCGGCCGCGAGCTTTTTTGACAGGATGGAGGCGGTAATAAGAGGCACGCTTTCCACAGTCGCGGTGACATCGCGAACGCCGTAGAAACGTTTATCCGCCGGGGCAAGATTACCGGTTTGGCCAATAATGGCGCAGCCCACGCCTTTGGTGACTTTTCGGAAAAGCGCATTATCCGGTTGGCTGGTATAGCCGGGAATGGAATCCAGTTTATCCAAAGTTCCGCCAGTATGGCCGAGACCACGACCGGAAATCATGGGCACATATCCTCCACATGCCGCGATGGCAGGGGCAAGCATTAAGGATACATTGTCCCCTACCCCCCCGGTGGAGTGTTTGTCCAAAATCGGCCCGTCAAGACCGGACCAGTCCAGCACCTCACCGCTGTCACGCATACCAAGGGTGAGCGCCACTGCTTCCTCGCGCTCCATGCCTTTGAAGAATGTGGCCATGGCGAATGCCGCAATTTGCCCTTCGGAAATCGTATTATCGGTGATGCCTGCCACAAAGGCGGCAATCTCGTCGCTGCTCAATGTAAGGCCGTCGCGCTTTTTGCG
>QILU01000046.1 GCA_003233475.1 Ahrensia sp. | reverse complement strand
CAGCGCCTTTGTTTGCCATTGCCACTTCAGGGGCCGAAGGTATGGACTGTTCACCGCGCGGTGATGGGCCGGGCTGCGTGCATATTCTTGATGATAAAACAATTGCATTCGCTGACAGGCGCGGCAACAACCGGGTTGATACGCTGCGAAACGTTATTGAAGACAATCGTGTTGGCCTGCTGTTTTTTATCCCCGGCTGGAACGAGACCCTGCGAATAAACGGGCGCGCCCATATATCGATAGACCCAGAATTGCTGGAAAGTTTCGCCATGAACGGAAAATTGCCCCGCTCGGTCATATCAGTAGAAATTGACACCATGTATTTCCAGTGCGCCCGCGCCCTGAAGCGTGCAAAATTCTGGGATATTGAATCGCAAGTGGATCCGGGCAGTTGATAAAGTCGGTCATCAAGTCTTTTGACGGAGATGATTACGATGCAGCTCTACAGGAACGCCAGGCCAAGACGCTTTATTGAGGGGCGGGCAGTGAATCAGTTTGAGTTTCTGTTATGTGAATGAAACTGCCTTCGGGGTTATTTGAATGTTACTATTTTTTGGTTGTCAAATCGAGAAACAAACATTTTAACTAGATGACCGAAATGAGGTTTATATTCGAACTGGTTTTGGCGTATAACTATTTCAATGTTCTCAGCGTTAACTGCTTCTGAGGAATTATCATAAATGCTAGGCATCTTGTCTGTCGCATAGGCAATTTTTGCAAAATTTTCTGCAGTTAACGGATTGTACAGCGACAGAATATCATTCGTCGAAACATATCCGCCGATTCCTAATTTGGATATCGCCTCATTGAACAAATTATCAAGATCTTCGGATGTACAATTCATGGCCAAGCTTTAACCTGTTTGTTTTAATCGTCAATTACCTTGTTAGATTGCCACGTGTGGGCCAAGTCGTTTTGGTCTCAAAACGAATATTCAAACTGAGACACTGCTACACCGCTTTATCAAACAAGCCCACCACATGCCGCGCGATCATCAATTCCTCATTCGTAGGCAGCACAAACAACCTTACCCTGCTGCGGTCTGACGATATTATTTCTGCGTTTTTGCGGTTGCGTGTTTCTTCCAACTCCAGCCCCAGCCAATCCATATCGTCGCAAATGCGTTCGCGGATGGGGGCGGCGTTTTCTCCTACGCCCCCGGTGAACACTACAGCGTCCAACCCACCCAGAACCGCTGCCATGGCACCGATTTCGCGGCGAATGCGGAAGATGAAATAGTCGATTGCCTGGGCCGCTTCCGGGGCATCAGAAGCCAGCAAGACCCGCATGTCGTTGGAAAGCCCGGACAACCCTTTTAGACCGCTTTCGCAGTATAACATATGTTCAATTTCGGCCGCATTCATGTTCATATTCATGTTCATCTGATCCATCATGTACAACACAACGCCCGGGTCGAGTTGCCCGCATCTTGTGCCCATGGGCAGGCCATCGAGGGCCGAAAACCCCATGGTGGAACCGACCGATTGGCCGTCCCGAATAGCGCACATGCTGGCCCCGTTGCCCAGATGCGCCACCACCACATTGCCGTCTTGATAATGGGGCGCGATCTCATCCAGCTTTCCGCTGATATATTCGTAAGATGTTCCATGAAACCCAAACCGGCGCACGCCTTGGTCAAAAAATTTTCGGGGCAGGGCAAAAGTGTCATTCACCCACGGGTGGGAGCGGTGAAAGGCTGTATCAAAACACCCCACCTGCGGGGCCTTGGGGAAAGCTTTTTTGGCAGCCTCCACCCCGGCCAGATT
The DNA here is from genome assembly GCA_003233475.1 of Ahrensia sp. The sequence continues at coordinate 3,537 of QILU01000046.1, read as the reverse complement.
GTGAGGCTGGTGCAGGGGCGCGAATGGGGTCAGCGTCTCCAGTTTTTTCAACACTTTGTTATCGAGTAAAACTGGCCTGTCGAACTCCACCCCCCCGTGCACAATCCGGTGTCCTACTGCCGTTACATTGGCCCCCGGCGCCAGCTCATCAATTGTTTTGATAATAACAGCCAATCCATCGCTTGGGCTGCGGGTCGAATTCTCTTCCAGATCGCGCTCCAGGATCACACTTTTGTTGGGTTTTTTCACTTTAAGTCGCGCATCAGAACCAATCCCGCTCACCCCGCCACGAAAAACTAATTGCGGTTCAGCGCCCGCTTCAAACAGGGCAAATTTTACCGAAGAAGAACCGGCATTGAGGACAAGTATCATCTCTCCCATGGCTATTTTCCTTTTGCATTTAGTTTGGAGATCAGTTCCGGCAGGGCAGAAATATCGCGCAGTACATGGTCCGCATGGGGCGCTAAATCTTCTGCCAACGCGTTGCCGCTGGTGACCCCCACTGATAGCGCCCCCGCCGCGCGCCCGGATTGGCAATCGTGGGCTGAATCCCCCACCATGGCAATTTGGCTCGGCTCAATTCCCAGATATTTGGCAAAAGCCAACACCATTCCCGGCTCCGGTTTCGTCCCATAGCCGCTGTCAAACCCTGAAATAAAACAAAACCTTGAAGACACTTCCAAACGGTTCAAATGGGAAAGCGCCCCGTTTTGTGAATCATTGGTGGCAACCCCAAGCGCCAGCCCCATGCTGTCCAGCGCGTCCAGGGTTGGCACCAGAAAATCAAAAGCCACCACGGTTTCTAGTGAATGTTTTATATACAACTCATCCACCCGTTTGCTGATACTGGCCGCGTTGGGTGAATCAATAAGGGGCAGGAGGGTGTCGGCAATATCATCTAAACTGCCCGAAATGAGGATGGAGCCGGAATGGAGCCGCTGGTTTTCCAGATCAAAACCCACCGCGTCCGCAATGCGCGTGGCCTGCGCCCTATCCCCTCCGGCCAACTCAGCAATTACCTTCACCGTTGCGGGAACAAAGGTCGCATCGAAATCCAGCAGGGTTCCATCCTTGTCAAAAAGTATCGCTGTTATTTCCACGCACAAACCCGCCCGGTTGTGATCGAACAGATCAGCTTAAAATGCCTGAAAGGTGAGGGTGGTCAAAGAACGGGTGATGCCCTCAATGTCCAGTATATTGTCGTTGATGAATTTTCCGATGTCTTCATCTTCGGGAATATAAAGTTTTGCCAACAGTTCAAAGTTCCCGCTGGTAGAATACAATTCAGAGGCGATTTCCCGCTCATAAATTTTATCGGCCACAGAATAGGTTTTTCCCGGGCTGCATTGCAATTGGACAAAAACACAATTCATGGTCAAAACTTCTTTGTTGCGCAAAATCTAAGTGAATGAACCTTTACGCTATCAGCAGCAAAATTGAAACGCTCTCCTGCAATCCTTCACAAATTTGTCTTATCGTCCCATTAATTCTGAGACCTATGCGCTATGGTTTAACTAGGCTAGGAGTGCACTCACCAAACAGCAGGAGCTTAATTCAAGTGCATATTCTGGTCACCGGAGCGGCGGGGTTTATTGGTGCCCATGTTTCAAGATCCCTGATTGAAGCGGGCCACACGGTGAGCGGCTTGGATAATCTGAACGATTATTATGACCCGGCTCTCAAGCGTGCCCGTTTGGAACATTTGGTTCCATTCAAAGGATTCGACTTTCATGAGACTGATCTGGCCGATGAAAAAGCAATTACGGCCCTGTTTAAGTCTCACACCTTTGACCGGGTAATCCATCTCGGTGCCCAGGCCGGGGTGCGTTATTCGATGGAAAATCCCCGTGCCTATGCAAATTCCAATCTGAACGGCTTTCTTAATATTTTAGAGGGGTGCCGAACCGCGCAAACGCCCCATCTTGTTTTTGCGTCTTCAAGCTCGGTTTACGGGGCAAATTCCGCCCAGCCGTTTAGCCCCGACCATTCCACCGAACATCCGCTCAGCCTCTATGCGGCCACCAAAAAATCCAATGAAATGATGGCCCACTCCTATGCCCATCTTTATGATTTGCCCATCACGGGCTTGCGTTTTTTCACCGTCTATGGTCCCTGGGGGCGCCCCGACATGGCGTACTATTCCTTCACCCAAAAAATTCTGGCCAGTGAGCAGATTGACGTGTTTAATAACGGCCACCATGCCCGGGATTTCACCTATATTGATGATGTGGTGGAAGGGGTGGTGCGGGTGATGGACCATATTGCTGCGCCCAACCCGAATTGGAATTCAGACCACCCGCAAACCGCCACTTCAAAAGCCCCGTATCGGATATTATACAATATCGGCAATTCGAACCCGGTTGAATTGCTCACCTTCATAAAAACCATCGAAGCCGCCCTTGGTAAAAAGGCGAAGATGAATTTCCTACCCCTCCAACCCGGCGACGTTGAATCCACCAGCGCCGATGTCAGCGATTTAATCCGTGATGTAGGTTTCCAACCCAGCACACCCTTGGCCGAGGGCATGGCCAGATTTATCGACTGGTACCGAACCCACCATGGCGTCCAGTCCTAGCGCAGTTTCTTAGAATCCCGCCTTGATCGCCCGCTTTTCCCGTAACCACGGCCTCGGAGAGGTGGCCGAGTGGTCGAAGGCGCGCCCCTGCTAAGGGCGTAGGCGAGGAATCGTCTCGAGGGTTCGAATCCCTTCCTCTCCGCCATTATTGATCTCACGCCGATCGCTTCGCTCTGGGCTGCGAAAAGCGCGGGCTGGCCGCCCGGCGGCACTTGTGCCGCTATATATGGGGTTCGAAGTTTCACCCTCTAACTCCGCCATTTTCTGTCTCACGGGGCGCAGCGCCTCCGACGGGGCGGGCTGTTCGCCCTCCCTACGGTTTAGTGGCAACTTTTGCAGCCCTGTGCTCGAGTTTGAAGTTCTGCCCTCCACCGCGCCGCCACCCAAGCCACCCAGGCCGGACAGGCAAACCAATCTGAGCGACCCCGACAGCGCCATCATTCGCAAATCATCGCGACACGAATACCGTCAGGCCTATAACTCCCAGGCAACTGTCGATGCCGATGGTTCTCAGTTGGTGCTGGCAACAGCTGTGTGATCGTGTGGGAAAACCTGCAACTCTGCTTGTCGATGCTGGTTATGCCGGGGAGCAGGTTATCGTTGCACTTGAGGCGCGTGGTATCGAGCCGCTCATTGCCATTTCACGTCAAGAGGTTAAACTTGCGTTGAATCTGCGCGAAGCTTGTTTTTTCGATGCGCCCACCGGAGGCAGGATCACGGACATATGACACATGATTTTGCGGCATATCCCAGCTTGAAGGGCGCATGCGCTTTTGTGACTGGCGGAGCGACCGGTATTGGCGCCTCCATTGTGCGCGCTCACATTCCAGCGCTACATCACAGCGCCTATTTGCCAGGGGATAAATTCGGTGCCGCCAAATCCAAGTTCCTCGCTCTTGGTCAATTCTCCAGAAGCAACCTGGATAAATAAGTCAAATATCTCCTGCCCCTTTTGCTCAAGT
>QILU01000071.1 GCA_003233475.1 Ahrensia sp. | reverse complement strand
GCCCATTTGGTGGATGAACATTTCCTGCGCGCACCTGAGCGTGAAAATATTCCGCTTCTTATGGGTCTGATTGGAATATATCACCGCAATGTTTGCGGATACGAAACTCAAGGCATCATGCCCTATGATCAACACCTGCTGCGTTTTCCGGCTTATTTGCAACAGCTGGATATGGAATCAAACGGCAAACGGGTAACAATAGACAATAAGAGTTTGAATTGTGAAAGCGGGCCCGTTGTCTGGGGAGAGCCGGGCACCAACGGGCAACATGCCTTTTTTCAATTGCTGCACCAGGGCACTTCTATTGTTCCGCTTGATATTTTCTTGGCGGCGAACGCCAATAACCCCATAGGCGACCACCACGAAAAGCTCGCAGCCAACGCCTTTGCCCAATCCGAAGCCCTCATGTCGGGGCGCTCAGAAGAGAGTGCTCGAGACATATTAATGTCTAATGGAATGGAGAAGGCGCAGGCTGCAAAATTGGCGCCCCATAAGACATTTCCCGGAAACCGCCCCACCAGCACATTCCTCTATCCAAAACTGACCCCCTTTGTGTTGGGGCAGTTGATTGCCCTTTATGAGCACAAGATCTTTGTGCAAGGGGCCATCTGGAACATAAACTCGTTTGACCAGTGGGGCGTGGAACTGGGCAAGGAACTTGCTGGAGAATTGTTGCCGCTGGTAAAGGGTGAGGCAACTCACGCTGCTCGCAACAATTCCACTGCCGGATTGCTTGATGCATTCCATACCATGCGGAAAAGCAAGCTTTAGCCGTTGGTGAAACCTCGTCCATCAGGTGATCTTGAAAGCGTTGTTTTTCTTTTCCGCTCCCGCTGCACTGTATAGATTGACGCAACAATGATCACCAAAGCCCCAACCCAAGTGTAGGGTCCCGGAAGGGTGTTGAACACTAACCAGCCAAACACGGCGGCGTACAACAGCCGGACATAATCAAGCGAAGCCAGAACAGAAGCCTCGCCCCATGTATAGGCGTAAATATTCATCATTTGTGCGGCGTAGGAGACTAATCCTATGGCAATCATCAACCCCCATTCGGCGGGGGTCGGTGCCTGCCAATAATAAATTGCCGGAATTGTGACAATTATTCCCACCAGCACAGCCTGATAAGCCAGCGTCGTAACCGGCCGATCTGTTTGAGACAGTTTGCGGATAATAACCATAACCAGCCCGGCGGATGCCGCCCCGATAAGGGCCAGAACGGAGTTGGGATCGAATCCTTCCATTCCGGGTCTCATCATCAAGATCACCCCTATGAACCCGACCCCCACCGCTGCCCACCGGCGAAACCCCACTACTTCTTTTAGAATCCAGATGGCGAATATTGTCACAAAGAAGCTTTTTGCAAATCCAATAGCAACGGCGTCCGCCAGCGGCATATTTATAATCGCGGTGAAACCACACAACATGGCGATCAATGCAAAAACAACCCGAAGAAGTTGCAAATCAAGCCGCCCCGTTTTCAGACAACCGGGAAAGTGGTTCAAAATACTTGGCATGATAATCAACGTCATAACGACCTGACGAACCAGCAATATCTCAGTAACATGCAACCGCTGGCCAACAATTTTCACCAGCAACACCATAATCGAAAATCCACCGGCCGCTGCCAGAATCATAATCGACCCTTTGAAATTTCCGGGCATGGCCTGAAAACGCTCGGCAAGGTGATGGAGTGAGGTCACGGAATTTTCCGATTTGAGGATACTTTGAAACCATGGCACCATGAATTCATATGAGCAATCTCAATTTATGAAAATCAAAGCGTGGATTTTGCTTGCAATCTTCGCATAAATCGCAAATCCTGTGCCAGCGAACCCCCTTCTCCTACCTTTCAGGATCGCACCGTTAAAATTTGGCCAGAAAGTTGGCGTAGGAAGCGCTGTTGTTCGCACGGAAGACGCAGAATTTATCACCGGCCAAGGGCGCTTTACCGACGATATTAAGATAAAGGACATGGTGCACGCCTATGTTTTGCGCTCCCCCTACGCCCATGCAAAATTCAAGGTTGAGGACGTCGATACCGCGCGCGCCATGGATGGGGTGCATCTGGTTTTAACCGCAGCGGATATTGAAGGCCATGGTGGATTGAAATGCCAGACCCTGTTGAAGCAGGTGGATGGTTCCATGATGGTAAGCAAGGACATTCCCCTGTTGTGCGTGGATACGGTCCGCCATGTGGGGGATGCGGTGGCCTTTATTGTGGCGGAGAGCGTAGCCCAGGCCCGCGAAGCAGCTGAAGCAATTGAAGTCGACTACGACATGCTGGATGCGGCGGTTGGAACCGAAGCCTCTTTGAGCCCAGATGCCCCTTTGGTTTATAAAGATCGGCCACAAAATCTTGCCTACGAATTTGAGGCCGGGAACGCGGAAGAGACCGTCAAAATATTTGAAAGCGCGCCGCGCATCACCGAGCTTAAGCTTATCAACAATCGCCTCATTTGTAATTTTTTGGAAACCCGCGCCTGTTTGGCCGAGTGGTCGAAAGCTGAAGATCGCTATACCTTAACCGCTGGTTCTCAAGGGGTGCACGGAATACGCAGGGCCATTGCCGAACCGTGCCTCAATATTAAACCGGAACAGATGCGGGTGATAACCCCTGACGTGGGCGGCGGGTTTGGAACCAAGGTTTTTGCCTACCGGGAATATCCACTGGCGCTGATTGCCGCCAAACGCCTCGGTCGTCCGGTTAAATGGTTGGGTGATCGCAGTGAGCATTTTGTCGCCGATGCCCATGGGCGAGACAACGTTGTGACCATGCGAATGGCGATGGATGATGACGGGAAATTTCTAGCGCTGGATGTTGATTTAATCGCCGCCATGGGTGCCTATCTGCATACCTTCGGCCCTTTTATTCCGACTCTGGGCACAACTATTGCCACCGGTATTTATGACATTCCCGCCTGCCGTTTTCATCTCCGCGGGGTCCACACCCATACAACTCCATTAGACGCCTATCGTGGCGCGGGCCGCCCCGAAGCCATTTATGCGCTGGAGCGTTTGGTGGATCAATGTGCTCGCGATATGAATCTGAGTGTGGATGAAATTCGCCGCCGCAACGCAATCCCGCCCGGCAAACTTCCCTACACAACTGTCTTTGGCCGTAAATATGACACCGGCGAATTCACCGCCCACATGGATAAATGTATGGAGGTATCCGGTTGGAGCGGGTTCGATAAGCGGGCAGCGAAGGCGAAGAAGCAGGGCAAAATTCGCGGCATCGGAATGTCTACCTATATTGAGGCCTGCGCCTTTGCAGGTTCTGAACCGGCGTTTCTGGAATTGAACAATGATGGTTCAGTGACCATTCTAATTGGCACCCAATCCAACGGCCAGGGGCACAAGACCGCCTACGCTCAGTTCGCGGCGCAGGTTCTTAAACTTGATATGAACCTGATTAATATCAAACAAGGCGATACGGATGAACTGGAAACAGGCGGTGGCACCGGCGGCTCCCGCTCCATCCCGCTCGGCGGTGTATCTGTACAACGGGGCAGTGAAGCATTAGCTGTCCTCATTAAACGAGTGGCCGCCGATAAGCTGGAGGCGGCCCCGGATGATTTAGAGCTGATCGATGGCAAAGTGCGTATCGTGGGAACCGACCGCGTAATGAGCTTTGCGGAAGTTGCCGCCAACAGCGACGAGGCGTTGAAAGCATCCGGTGAATTTGTGCAGGATGAAGCCACATTCCCCAATGGCACTCACATCACCGAAGTGGAAATCGATCCCCAGACTGGGGTCACTCAGGTTGTGGCCTACACAATTGTTGACGATTACGGGGTTACCGTGAACCCGATTTTGTTGGCCGGACAGGTGCATGGCGGTGTTGCCCAAGCGATTGGCCAGTGCATTATGGAAGAGACGATTTACGACGAGGACGGCCAATTGCTGACGGCAAGTTTTATGGATTACCGCATGCCGCGGGCAGCAGATTTCCCCTACTTCCATTTCGAAACTCGCAACGTGCCGTCCACCACAAATGCGATGGGTATGAAGGGAGCGGGAGAAGCTGGAACCATTGGCGGCTGCCCCTCTGTTATGAACGCCATTGTGAATGCCCTGCACCGCGAATACGGCATTGAGCATATCGACATGCCAGTAACGCCGTTGGCGATGTGGAATGTAATTCAAGCCGCGGAGCGCAAATCAGCCTGATTTTACTTGCGCTGGTTCGCCGCTGCTCTTATTTAAGGAATGATCTCATAGAGGTGCCGATGGTCGGCTGAGAGGTGTTCGTTCACCAACTCTTTGAACCTGATCCGGATTGTGCCGGCGGAGGGAATGGGATGGTGCAACACCAATCCGATAATATGGCCAATATTACTGCCGAGAATATTGCCGACTGTGTCGCGCGATTCCGTGCCCGCCGTTGCCATGTGCACTGCATCACCAATTCTGTCGCTCAGCATTTCACCGCCAATGTGTTGCTGGCCGCTGGTGCCCGTCCTTCCATGACTATCGCGGTTGAAGAAATTACTGATTTTGTCACGGCCGCCGATGCCTTGTTGATCAATCTGGGTACGATGGATAAGGAACGTGAAGAAGCGATTGCGCTTGCTGTTGAGAAAGACAAGCCATGGGCGCTTGATCCGGTTTTTGTGCAGGCTTCTCCAACCCGGCTGGCGCTGGCCCGCCAATTGTTGGAGAAATCCTCCGCATTGGTTCGGTGTAATCTGGATGAGGGAAATGCGTTGTTTGGGGTTGATTTGGATGGGGTGAAATTGAAAGAATCTGCTAAGCGCCATGGCACAACCATCGCGCTGACCGGGAAGATCGATCGCGTATCTGATGGTTCCAACAGCCTGAAAATCGCCACTGGCGACCCGTTAATGAACCAGATCACGGCCATGGGATGCGCGCTCACCGCATTGATGGTTGGATTTCACGCCGTGGAAGATGATCCCCTGTTGGCGAGCGCATCTGCCCTCGCATTCTTCGGTCTGGCCGGAGAAATTGCTGGCAGAAAATGCGACGGGCCGGGCACATTCAGTGCCCATTTTCTGGATGCTCTTGCAGGTCTTTCAAGCGCCGATATCAAAGCCGGAGTGAGGTTTGCATGACTTGTGACATTTCCCTCTATGCAATTCTCGACCCCAACCGCACCAGGGATCGCCCGTTAGATGAGATGGCTCGCGCTGCGGCGGAAGGAGGAATTACCTTGTTGCAATACCGTGACAAGCATGCCGACACCCGTACGTTGATCGACAACGCCCGCAAGATAAAATCTGCTTTGCAGCCCTATGATATTCCACTGCTGATTAATGACCGTGTAGATGTGGCGCTGGCAACTGGCGCGAGTGGGGTGCATGTGGGGCAGTCGGATATGGTCCCGCAGGATGCTCGTCGACTGCTGGGCGATGACGCAATTATCGGGCTCACGATCAAGACGAGCGAACACGCCAAAGCTGCGCCAATAGAATTGTTGGATTATGTTTGCATTGGCGGGGTTTATTCGACCCTTTCAAAGGACAATCCGAATTGTATTGGTCTTGAAGGTTGGCGCAATGTCGCGGCACATTTTCGCAAGACCAGCCCCAATTTGCCCGTTGGTGCCATCGCCGGAATTGACGCCACCAACCTTGCCGATGTGATCAACAATGGTGCTGATGGCGCGGCTATAATATCTGCAATTTTCATGGCGGATGACGTTTCCGACGCCACCCGAAATTTGAAATCTATTCTTGCGGAGTGCGGAAAATGAGCTCGACCCCAATCGCCTTAACAATTGCCGGTTCTGACTCCGGCGGTGGCGCGGGCATTCAGGCGGATTTGAAAACCTTCTCTGCCCTTGGTGTTTATGGCGCGAGCGTCATCACCGCGC
>QILU01000239.1 GCA_003233475.1 Ahrensia sp. | reverse complement strand
CAGGTGATGAAAATTGGAGGAATGATAAAATGAAACTATTGAGATTTGGCCCTGCTGGAAGTGAAAAACCGGGCATTTTGGATCAAGAAAACCGCATTCGTGATCTCTCCGGCGTGGTTGGAGATATTAGCGGTAGCGATCTTAGTGATGAAACCTTGGCCAGGCTGAGAAAACTAAATCTAGCTGAATTGCCATTGGCGCCTGAAAACGCCCGTTTAGGGCCTTGTGTGGGGAGCGTGGGGAAGCTTTTGTGTATAGGTTTGAATTTCGCCGACCATGCTACCGAAGCCGGAATGGAGTTACCGAAAGAACCTATTTTATTTTTTAAGGCCAATTCTTCTATCAGTGGCCCAAATGACAATGTGGAAATTCCCCGCAATTCAGTGAAAACCGACTGGGAGGTGGAACTAGGCGTTGTCATTGGCAAACACGCCAAATACGTGGATGAAGCTGATGCGATGAACCATGTTGCCGGCTACTGCGTGGTAAATGATATTTCTGAACGTGATTTTCAACTGCATCATTCAGGCCAGTGGACCAAGGGAAAATCCTGCGATACATTTGGCCTGGCTGGTGACTCGTGATGAAGTGCCCGATCCGCAAAACCTTTCCATGTATCTGGAAGTGAACGGCCATCGCCACCAGGATGGTTCCACCAAAACCATGCATTTTTCCGTGGCACATATTGTCTCCCACGTCTCTCATTTCATGAGTCTCCACCCCGGTGATGTACTTTCAACCGGCACCCCGCCCGGTGTCGGCATGGGGCAAACCCCGGAAGCCTATTTGAAAGCCGGTGATATTATGGAACTGGGTATTGAGAGCCTGGGGGTGCAGCGTCAGCACGTGGTATAATCCGGGGTGGAAATGACTAAACAAATTCTTTTGTCATTCAGCCAGGTGGGAAAAACTTTTCCCAATGGTACCGTTGCTTTACACAACATGAGCATGGATATTGAGGAAGGCTCATTTGTCAGCCTGCTCGGACCTTCGGGCTGTGGCAAATCCACCGCCCTTAAGATAATTGCCGGACTTGGTAATCTTACCGCTGGAAGCGTGAGTTGGCCCAATACAAATGTGGATCAACTGAGCCGTCCTGACCATGAAATATCGTTTGTTTTTCAAGAACCCACATTGATGTTGTGGGCCAGCGTTTTTGACAATGTGTGGCTCCCGCTTCGCCTCAAGGGTGTTTCTCGCAATGCAGCACAGGAACGGGTTGAAGAAGCGCTTGAAATGGTTGGGCTTGAAAAATTTGCCAATTCCTATCCACGGGAACTGTCTGGGGGAATGAAAATGCGGGTTTCCATTGCCCGTGCATTAATCACCCGGCCAAAGCTTCTGCTGATGGATGAGCCCTTCGCCGCATTGGATGAAATTACCCGGTTCAAACTGAATGATGACCTGCTGAATTTATGGCAAAAGTTCAATTGGACGGTGGTGTTCGTTACCCATTCCGTATTTGAAAGCGTCTATCTGTCCAATAGAATAATGGTTATGGCGGCTCGGCCGGGACGGGTGGTAGCGGACATTGAAGTGGACGCCCCTTACCCCAGACAAGGGGATATTTTCCGATCATCAACCAAATACAATAAGATTTGCCGGGAAGCATCAAAAGCGTTGCATGGGGCGATGAAAGCTGGCGACCATTTGTAATGGGCGCTCGAAAACCAGCCGCAATATTATCCCTCCACCGGGCAATTTTCAAAACCTGACACGGTTGGTTCGCCGCCGAATTTCATTGACAATACTCATCGCCGCCAGGGCAGAAGATTTTGGATTTTCCGCAAGGGGTTCCGCTTCAACTTTCAAATGCAATTTTCCAAATGTTCCAACCGCGTGTATCTCATGGGTATTTTTTGCGATATCGGGGTCGGCGATCAACTCAACCTGAGTTTCATCCAATCCAAGGCCGGCTAAGCCCACCGTGGCAGCGACATTGGCATTTTTTGGGTAAAGCATTGCGGCTTGCCTTGCGGTGCCAGAAAAATGGGTTGCCGGCGCTTCCAGTTTTTCCAAATCGCAATTCTGTTCTGCCGGAGATCCGAGCCATCCTTTCGGTGGTTTGCGCCCGGTATATTTGACCGACTCCAATTTCCCCACGTTTCCAGCGCTCAATAAATCAATTCCGCCGATAGCTCCCGATAGTAATTTCAATCGAGAATTCCCTGCTCTGGCGGCATCTGCAAGATCGCTTGCAACTTCCTCATCGCAAAGTGCGCCAGTGGAAATCGTAATCAAATCAATTCCAGCTGAAAGGATCGCCGCCCCATGGGCAGCCAAACCGCTGTGACCGGAGCAATCCGCGACCAGATCAACACCTTCCGGCAATTCTGTTACAGAAGTAACAACCGGGCAGATGTCTTTCACAAAAGCGTTTGAATTTGAGGATGATTTGGAACGGCAGATGATCGCGCAGATTTCTATTGCTTTGTCATCTTTTACTTTTTCAAACACATATCTCGCAATTGCGCCCCGACCAAGAATCGCGATGTTTAGCGGGTCAACCATTCAAAATTGTCCAAACTTTACAGCCATTTTCTTTTCAAGCCCATTTCGCTTCATTGCCCAAACCATTTTTCATACAGTTTCGCATATTCGCCACTCTCAACAAGTTCAAGAATTGCCTGGTTAACGGGTTCCCGCAACTTGCTGCCATTGGGAAATACAATACCGTAATCCTCTTCCTGAAAAGCCGGCCCGGCAATTTTGATCTTGCCTTCTCCGTTGTTCTGGACGTGGTAAAACAACACTGGGGAATCGTGAACAACGGCCTTAACCCCGCCGTTTGAAAGCAACTCATAGGCCTGTTCAATTTTATCAACCCGAATGACCTTCACATTACCGGCAAACCTGCTCATGTATTTATCACTGGTGCTTTTTGCAATGACTGCCACCTTGTGACCGGGTAAATCCTGCGGCCCTTTTATCGTGCCCCTAAGTTCCCGAATTGTAACAGTTGAAGTCACGCTTGCGGTAAAATAGGCGAACATGAAGTAACCAATCACCATCCAGAACATTGCGAACAATCGGCCAAACACGGCGATGGGTGCCTTGTCGCCATAACCCACAGTGGTGAGTGTCACCAACGCCCACCAAAACGAATCCCACAGTCCCGGTATATAAGACTTGGAAAATTGCGGATTTTTGCGCCGCTCAAGCAACCAGATAATATGGGCTACCACCAACAGTGTAATCAATAAAAACAGCCCCGCGATGGCGAAGGTTTTCGAGAAAAACATAGATCGCAACACCGCGCCAATTTGTGCGGCAATACCATCGGACTCATTGGTGGGATGGGAGAAATCAATATCTTTCTCCCGCCCGGCAGTGATTGTCACGGCCGCTATCGCAACCTCGGCCCTGCCTTCTTTCATTCCAGATAACAGGCTGGCCAGCGTCGGTTCCAGTTTGAACTTGTATTTCAGGTTTTGTTGCTCGGCGATCATTTGCCATAATTCAATACTGAAACCGGAGAAGTTTCCATTTTCATAGCTGACAAAAGGTTCGATTTGTTTGGTTAGAACAGTGAGGGGCTTGGCGTCGGTGGATTGAGCTTTTGCCGCGCCTGCATGGAATGAAAACGCTACAATAATTCCCATAATCATGCTGGCCCACAGGCCAATAATATTACTTTGATGCGTTAATATTTTCATTCAAACCAACGGATTTTTTTCCCTTATCCAGTGACTAGTTTAACTGAATTATTTTCGATTGTAAGATTACGCCGCCATCCGAATTAATTGAGCGGTTTTACCCGTCAAAATCAACCTGGTCGACCAGTTCAGAAGCTGTTTTACGGTTTTTGGCGATTTCGGAAAGTGGTAACGGGTCTGCCTTTAGTTTTCCCCATGAGGCGGTGCGCTTATCGGGACCAATACCGGGCTTGACCGGATATTCATAGTTTATCGAACCATAAAGCTTCTGTGCGGCTTCACCTGACAGGAACTCCATCAGCCTTTTTGTATTTGCCGGGTGGGGGGCATATTTCGCCATCACCATGCCTGACGCGCCCGTTGGTGTTGGGAAACAGCAGTTTAACGGACGCCGCCCATTGTTTCTGTTCCGGGTCTTTTTCATTGGTTTCCATTTTGCCCATGTAATAAGTGTTGCCAAGAGCAAGATCGCATTCCCCCGAATAGATGGCCTTCACCTGCGCCCGATCATTACCGGTTGGTTTGCGGGCAAGATTATTTTTCAATCCTTCAAGCCAGCGTTTAGCGCCTTCTTTGCCCAAGTGAGAAACCATGGATGCAAACAGGCCGATTGAATAAGCGTTCTGGCCGGAGCGGGTGCAGATTCTACTCTTCCATTTGGGATCCGCCAGCTCTTCATAAGTAATCGAATCCTGCGCAACCCGTTCTTTCGAAGCAAAGACAATGCGGGCGCGGGTGGTTAAACCAACCCAATGCCCGTCAGGGTCACGGTATTGGGAAGGGATGTTGGAATTGATCACTTCGCTTGAAACCGGCCGGGTTATTCCAAGGGTTTTCGCCGCATCAAGACGGCCAATATCCGTGGTTAACAGCACGTCTGCCGGGGAAATTTTTCCCTCGGCTTTGATGCGCTGGCTCAATCCCTTTTTGGCAAACAGCACTTTGGTGGTTATTCCGGTTT
>QILU01000205.1 GCA_003233475.1 Ahrensia sp. | reverse complement strand
TGAATAACCGGAAAGATAAATTTCATCCGGTGTCTCAAAACCCCGGATGTCATTAAAGCGACACTATCAAAGGGGAGATGGGGCACCATCTCCCCTTTTTGATTCAAAAACCGTAACAAGGTGGAATTCAAAAAAGGGCAACTCGAAGAAGGAATGCCCCGATGGATATTCTAGTAACAAGAAGGCTGACATTAAGACCCCCTTTGGAAGTGGATGCGGAAGCGATTACCCAGGCTTTCCAGAACAAGGAAATCACCCGTATGCTTAGCAACGTACCTCAACCCAATGGGCTTGATGATGCCAAAAATTGGGTCAGCAGTTGGCAGGATAAAAAGGATTCCGTTTGTTTTGTAATCTACGGCCAACAGCTTATGGGTGTAGTGATCTTGGTTATTGGCTCGATCAACCCCATTGGGGGAAAGGCTATATGAGTGAGGCAACCCGTGCGGTGGTTTCCCATGCCTTTCGCAAATTTGGTTTTGATACAATTATGTCCGGTGCCTATGAAGACAATCCAGGCTCCATGCGTATTCTGGAAAAACTTGGCTTTAAGTCTACAAAAGCCATTTCCCATTTCAACAAAACTCGAAATTGCGAAGTTTCCTGTGAGCGAGTCGCGCTGACACGGGCAACGTTTGAACAGTTGTTTGGGCCCCTTGACAACACCCAGGCAGCTTAACACCCCTACCCATTTTGGATAATTTGCAATAAACCTGCCCCAACACTCCCTTAGGCACCACAAGTTATGAAATTCCTCGACCAGGCCAAAGTCTACATAAAGTCCGGTGCCGGTGGTGCGGGCTGCGTTTCATTTCACCGTGAGAAATTTATCCAATATGGCGGTCCTGATGGCGGTAACGGCGGCAATGGCGGTGATGTGTGGGTTGAGGCGGTTAACAATCTCAACACCCTGATCGATTACCGCTACCAGCAGCACTATAAGGCCAAAATCGGTGTCCACGGCATGGGCCGCAACCGCCATGGTGCAAACGGGTCGGACATCACCTTAAAAATACCCACCGGCACCCAGGTTTATGAAGAAGACAACGAAACCCTGATTTGCGATTTAACCGAAGAAGGCCAGCGCGTTCTCATCGCCAAAGGCGGCAGTGGCGGCTTTGGCAATGCCCATTTCAAAACCTCCACCAACCAGGCCCCCCATCGGGCCAACCCCGGCCTTCCCGCTGATGAACGCACCATATGGCTGCGCCTGAAACTCATTGCTGATGCGGGAATTATCGGCCTGCCCAATGCCGGTAAATCTACATTTTTGGCCACCGTCAGCGCCGCAAAACCAAAAATCGCCGACTATCCCTTTACCACCCTATACCCCAATTTGGGGGTAGCACGCATAGACGGGCGCGGGCTGGTGATTGCCGACATCCCCGGCCTGATCGAAGGGGCCCATGAAGGGGTTGGCATTGGCGATCGTTTCCTTGGCCATGTGGAGCGCACCCGCGTTTTGCTCCATCTTGTTTCAGGCGTTGAGGAAGACGTGGCGCTTGCTTACAAAACCGTGCGAAAAGAAATCGAAGCCTATGGCGCTGAGTTGGAAAAAAAGCACGAGGTTGTGGTGTTGTCTCAAGTGGACACCCTCGACCCAAAGGCTTTGAAAGAAAAAACCAAAGCGCTTAAACGAGCCAGCGGTCAAATCCCTTTGCAAATGTCTTCCGTCACCCATTTGGGCACCGAAACAGTGCTGCGCGAAATGATGCAACATATTGAGGCTGTCAGAGCAATTGAAGAACCGGAAGTTGAAGACCCGCGCTGGAGCAAAACCGGTTTGGATGATACCCGCGATGTTATCTGACACCCTCAAAAATTCCCGCCGCATTGTTATAAAAATCGGCAGCGCGCTTTTGGTTGATCCCAAGTGCGGCATCAAAAAGACCTGGCTGAATTCCCTCGTCGAAGACGTGGCCAAATTGCAGCAAAACGGCGCACAGGTTTTGCTCGTTTCTTCTGGCGCCATTGCGCTGGGCCGCAAGGTTTTGGGCCTGCCAAAGCGCCCGCTTAAACTTGATGAAAGCCAGGCCGCCGCCGCCGTTGGTCAAATTGAGCTGGGCCGCGCCTGGGCGCAAGCTCTGGCAAAACACAATCTCATCCCCGGTCAAATCCTGCTCACCCTGCACGACACCGAAGGCAGCGCCGGACGCCGTTCCTACTTAAACGCCCGCGATACAATTGAGCGTCTGCTTTCGCTAAACGCCATTCCCGTAATCAATGAAAACGACACCACCGCCACCACCGAAATCCGCTACGGCGATAATGATCGCCTCGCCGCCCGTGTCGCCACCATGATGGGGGCCAATCTGCTGGTTCTGCTTTCCGACATTGATGGGCTGTATTCCGCCCCGCCCCAGGATAACGCCAATGCTGAATTTATCAGCACGGTCGAAGAAATCACCCCTTCAATAGAAGCCATGGCTGGCAGTGCGGGTTCAGAACTTTCCCGTGGCGGCATGGTGACAAAAATTGAAGCGGGTAAAATCACCACCCGCGCGGGCACCAGCATGATTATTGCCTCAGGCAAGCGCAACAACCCGATTACCGCCATCCAAAACGGCGAACGCTGCACTTTTTTCAAGGCACAAACCATCAAAGGCGGTGCCCGAAAAACCTGGATCGCCGGACAATTAAAAACCGTCGGAAGTATCACCGTTGACAAGGGTGCCGCCAATGCTCTGCAGCGGGGGAAAAGCCTGTTGCCCGCAGGGGTAACAAAAATAGATGGCCCGTTTTTGCGCGGTGACACCATCACCATAAACGGCCTTGATGGCACTACACTGGGTCAGGGGCTGATCGCTTATGATTCCAATGAGGCCGATTTAATCAAGGGCAAACAATCCGATCAATTGGAGGAAATTCTGGGCTATAGCGGCCGCAGCGCCCTTATTCATCGTGACGATATGGCATTGGTTGCAACAAATGCTACACTGGCTGAAGAACTCAAAGGCTAGGCTATGCTCGATAAACCCAACCACACAGAAGCTGAAATCACTTCTATCATGCAGACTATCGGTAGAAATGCCCGCCGAGCGGCGCAGGTTTTGGCGACAACATCGAGCGAGCGCAAACATGCAGCCCTCATTGGTGCAGCTGAATCCCTTCGTGGAAACACCGACAAAATTTTAGCGGCCAACGCCATCGACATGGCGAACGGTGAAAAAACCGGGCTCAAAAGTTCCTTTCTTGACCGCTTGAAGCTGACCAAATCCCGGGTACTCGATATTGCCGCTTCACTTCAAGCCATCGC
>QILU01000097.1 GCA_003233475.1 Ahrensia sp. | reverse complement strand
ATAAATATCTCAAAGCTGTATTTTTGCCGCAGGACTTCAACTTCTTTTGAGCTATGATGGCGCAGGGCCGCAAACTGAAAATATTCCCGCCCAAGCAAATAGCCGTTAAGAAGGAAAAATACCAAAATCCCCAAACCCAAAAACATCACCAGCATCAGCGCAATAAGATTGCCCAAAAGCACCAGGCCAAAAAACTGAGCGGTAATACCGACCGAGCGGGAAAGGCTAAGCGCCTGGCCGGGATTGTCATTGGGATAATGGGTGGCCTCGACTTCCTCCGCGATGTCATCAAGAAAAACCCCCGCAAATACAGAAGTGACAGGGGCGATGAGAAAACCCGCACCAAGAATCAACCCTGCGCCCAATACCCATACAAGCGCTGTTGCCAGCCATGAATAATTTGAAAGCATGGGCAGCAGGAATGCAGAACTTACACCTTGCACCAAAAACCACAGGCCAATGAGCATCGCGATGGTAAGGCCGACGGATTTCCACAACACCGAACGAAAGGGAGGTGAAAACAACTGGGAGACGGTGCGTGAAATTGCACTCGCGAGCATGAGTTTGAATTCCTGAATGTTAATTATCCGAACAAAGATGGGTATCGCAGCCCCGAACCACAAGTTCCAGTACTTCCTTTTTTCTCACAGACCGTTTACGGCAGGGTTCAGTTACAAATCAGTAAAAGCCAAATCCATGCCAAATACAAAATACGACGTTCTCACCGTAGGCAACGCCATTGTTGATATTATCGCCCGCGCGGATGATGATTTTCTGGTGCGCGAAAATATCACCAAATCTGCGATGAATTTGATTGATACGGACCGGGCGGAACATCTTTATTCTGTTATGGGCCCGGCGGTTGAAACTTCTGGCGGAAGTGCGGGAAATACCGCAGCGGGAATTGCCAGTCTCGGCAGCAAGGCTGCTTATTTTGGTAAGGTGGCCGATGATCATTTGGGGACGATTTTTACCCACGACATTCGCTCCATTGGGGTGTCCTTTGAGACAAAGCCGTTGGAGGGCACACCGCCAACCGCCCGCTCGATGATTTTTGTAACCCCCGACGGGGAGCGCACCATGAACACCTATCTTGGTGCCTGCGTAGAATTTGGCCCACAGGATGTGGATGCTGACGTGGTCGCGGGGTCGCAAATTACCTATTTTGAAGGTTATTTGTGGGATCCGCCCCGGGCAAAGGATGCCATTCGGCTGGCCGCGAAAATTGCCCATGAAAATAATCGGCAGGTTGCCATTACGCTTTCAGATACCTTTTGCGTTGATCGCTACAGGGACGAGTTTTTGGAACTGATGCGCTCCGGCACGGTGGATATTTTGTTCGCTAATGAGGGGGAACTGAAATCCCTCTATCAGACCTCCGACCTTGCCAGCGCAACCAGTGCAGTTAAAAAAGATATTGGTTTGGCAATTGTTACCCGAGGTGAAGAGGGGTCAATGGTCATAAGTGAAAACGAAATTGTCGAGGTGGACGCCCATTCGATCGATCGACTGGAAGATACAACCGGTGCTGGTGATCTTTATGCGGCTGGTTTTCTTCACGGTCTCACCAGCGGGCGCGGGCTGAAAGATTGCGCGAAAATTGGCGGCCTGGCTGCGGCAGAAACCATTCAACACATTGGCCCGCGCCCGCAGGTGAGTTTGAAAGACCTCCTCGCCCAATCGGGAATCTAAACGCTTATTTGTTGGAGAGAACCTTCAGAGCATAGAGGGCTTCAAGAGCCTCAAGCGGGGTTAACTGATCGGGCTGAATTTCTTCCAGTTTTTCTTCAACCGCAGACGAACCGGTCGCGGCTTTGGTGCTTTCAAGCCGCGCAGGGGCCGCAGAAAACAATGGCAAATCATCAATCAGCGAGATGGTTTGGTTGGTTCGATTCTGACTTTCCAATTGATCCAGCACATCGCGTGCCCGTTGGACAACCGCATCGGGCAAACCGGCAAGACGCGCCACTTGAATGCCGTAGGAACGGTCCGCGCTGCCTTGCGTAACCTCATGCAAAAACACCACTTCCCCGTCCCATTCCTTGACACTCATGGTCACGTTGGACAGGCGGTCCAGTTTTGCAGATAGCGCCGTGAGTTCGTGATAATGGGTGGCGAAAAGAGTGCGGCACTGGTTGATTTCGTGCAGGTGTTCAATGGCCGCCCAGGCGATGGAGAGGCCGTCAAATGTCGCGGTGCCCCGGCCGATTTCATCTAAAATAACCAGCGAGCGATCGCCTGCCTGATTCAAAATTGCAGCGGTTTCCACCATCTCCACCATGAAGGTAGAGCGGCCACGAGCCAGATCATCCGCCGCGCCCACCCGGGAAAACAGCCTGTCCACAACGCCAATGTGGGCGGAACCGGCTGGAACAAATGACCCCATTTGTGCTAGAATCGCGATCAACGCGTTTTGCCGCAGGAAAGTTGATTTCCCGCCCATATTCGGCCCAGTCAACAACCATAATTTGCCTGGCTCGTTCCCCTCATTTTCACCGCTCAAATTGCAATCATTTGCGACAAACGGATTAGCCGCCTGTTTGCGCAGGCTTTGTTCCACCACCGGGTGGCGCCCCTTGGTAATTTTAAAACTCCTGCTGTCATCAACAAGCGGTTGAACATAGCCCTGCTCTTCAGCAAGTTCCGCAAGCGCACTGGCCACATCCAATTGAGAAAGTGCCAGGGCTATTATCTGGATTGTGGCAGTATGACTTAAAGCAGCATCTTGCAGATCGGCAAAATGGCCCAGCTCCAGCTGCAGGGCTTTACCAGCAGCATTGGCAATCTGGCTTTCAAGATCTGCCAGCTCTGTAGTGGTAAAGCGCATGGCGTTGGCCATGGTCTGGCGATGAATAAAACGGTCTTTTTCGTTTTGAAGGGG
>QILU01000093.1 GCA_003233475.1 Ahrensia sp. | reverse complement strand
GAATGCCAATTTCGCGCCCAGAAAACCCCAACACCTCGCTGGCAAAATTATATTGCAGCGCCGACCATGCCGCAAAAGAGAGTTGCATCGCAGCCGCCATCAGCATCAGCAATATGGCCGGCGAGCGCCATTTAGAAGCGCCGATTTTGGCAGTAAAAGAAGGCAACTGGTTCATATACTAGCCTTATGCCCGTTTGGGGTGCGAGGGAAAGGGGGATTGTGTTTTCGCTGGGAATATTATGTCAACTGCAGGTGCCGACAATATTAAACGCCATACACGTGTGGAAATCGCCGACTGTCCCTTTTATACTCTCCTCACAAGCCCTACATCATACCCATGGGCTTAAATATGCTGAAACTTTGCGTTGGTGCGGAAAGTCTTGAAGATTTACAAGGCTGGAGCAAAGAGCGCCTGCTTCGAATGAAAGCAAAAGGGGAGGAGCCCCATCACTTTCATGTTACTCGCATGGTACCAAAACGCATGGCTGAATTGATTGATGGCGGGTCGCTGTATTGGGTCATAAAGGGCCAGGTTCAGGCGCGTCAGGAACTCACGGACATTGTGGTGTTCACCGATACAGACGGCATTCGGCGTTGCAAGCTGATGCTTGCCAATGAGGTGGTTCCCACCCAATGGCAGCCCCGGCGGGCCTTTCAGGGATGGCGTTATCTGAAAAGTGAGGATGCACCGGTGGACGTATCAAACGCTGATATAACTATTCCTCCGCAATTGTATTCCCGGCTTTCTGAACTTGGGCTGTTGTAGGAAAATTTGGGCGGTTTCGGCCGAAATTAACTCTAAAACCCATCAATCAGGCGCGCCCCGCAGCCTTGTGCTAATTTCCAGTTCAGCCATTCGGGAAGTAAGCGGAGAAGGATGGTGTTTTGAGGACACGGGTGACACAGGTGACTTGGGCGACATGGGAAATCATAGTAATATTGAGCCGCAAAACGGCAGCAAACGCAAAAAAAATGCGCATGTGATTGTTTGTGGCAATGAAAAGGGCGGATCCGGCAAAACCACCACCGCCATGCATGTGGTTGTTGCCCTGCTGAAATCCGGCTTCAAGGTGGCGACAATTGATTTGGATTCCCGACAAAAATCTTTTACCCGCTATGTGCACAACCGTCGTAATTGGGCCCGGACCAACAATTTACCGTTGGAGCTGCCCACTCATTTTCGTTTCACCGCGGCAAATGCCGACAATATTAAAGAAGCGCAAAGCAAGGATTTTTCTTCCTTCGTGCAGGCGGTATCTGAAATTGAGCACAGCCATGATTTTATCGTCATCGACACCCCCGGTTCCGATAATTATCTCATGCGCCTGGCCCATTCCATGGCGGATACGCTGATAACACCGATGAATGATTCGTTTATTGATCTGGATGTGCTGGGGCGGGTTGATCCCAACACCCTTTCTATTGTGCAGATAAGTCACTACGCCGAAATGGTGCGCCATGCGCGACGCCAGCGCCGGGCGGTGGATGACGGGTTGTTGGACTGGATTGTGGTGCGCAACAGGCTTTCCTCCCTGTCTTCTCGCAACCGGAAAAACCTTCTGTCGTGTGTGAGGGAATTGTCGCTAAAACTGGGATTTCGCATCGCTGATGGCATTACCGAGCGGGTGATATTTCGCGAATATTTCCCCATGGGATTAACCGCCCTTGACGACCACAGAAATTTGAATGTGGGAAGCCGAGAGAGCCTGTCAAACATCACTGCCCGTGAAGAAGTCAATAAACTCCTGCGCACCTTGCGGTTGCCAATCGATGAACAGGGAATAGAACGGGCAAAAACCCGTAAACTCTGGTTGAAAAACTCCTTTCAGCCGGTGGAATTGCCGGATATATTTGCCGAATAGGCAATAAATTTTTCTCATACCTTGCAATAATTGCATTCTCCCTAAATGATGCGGGGAGAATGATAGGGATCAGCTGTTTTGTGGCCGAGCGATAGGCGACGATACTCTGGCGATGTAACGGGAAAGGAAGTGACCAAATGGGATTTGTAGTTCCGGCAATTGCGTTTTTTGCCTTGCTTATCGGCCTGTATTTAGTAACCCCGGTAAAAGTGCTGGCAAATATATTGAAATCATTTGTTCCAGTTGTGCTGGTGGGATTTGGTGCCATGTTGATAATCGCCAAACAAGTTGGCATTGGCGCGATTGTTTTCTTTGCCGGCATAGCGTTATGGCGACGAACACGGGGTTCGGGCAAACGATCTTTTTATGATGGGGTGGGAAAATCTGGGAGGCGCACCGCTGCGCTGGAGGTGGAAATTGATTCCTCGCAGCAGGTTCTCAACGGGGTTATTCTGGTCGGAAGATTTGAAGGATTCCTGCTTGAAAACCTCTCGCTCAACGAATTGCAGCAATTACGAGCCGAGATTCTCGAAGACGAGGATTCCCTGGTGCTTCTAGACTCGTATCTTGATCGCGGATTTGCCGGATGGCGTGAAAACGCTGATCCTGATATTGGTGCGGGCTAAACTGTTTCGTCTGGCACGGGAGCCATGGGCAAGCAACAGGCCAATCAGGTGTTGTGGTCGCCCGAAGCCGCCGCTTTTGAAGCCCGGCGTCCCCACAGTTCTTTGACGGATGCCATGCATCCCGTCACTTGTCTTAACACTATTCTTGCTTCCATACTCTTGGAAGCGCAGGATGTTCTCTTGCGAAGCCATTCCTAAATTCCTTTACGCAGTACAAACCGGAATTTCTAAAAAACAGGATCTCAAACACAGATCCCGGCAGTTTCACCCGATCGAACAGATCGGGCGTTCGTTTAACCGTCTAAAGCCAGACAGCTGTATTTCTGTTTCTTCAATATCGTGCAAGCGCGTTTCGCAGATGATTTGGTGCGAAAGCCGGAGAATCTTGCCCGGTATAAGGTGATATCGTTCTTGCTTATCTTCTGGGTGAAAGGGGAGGCGGCTGAAAGCAGAACCTTGTTTTTGGACTTAACTTTCTCCAGAATATCCATCGCCTTCTTACGTGAATCGGAAGCCGCGATTTGAATATGCCAGCTCTTCTTCACACTTGCTGTGTTGATTGGGTCTAATTTGGCTTTTTGCTCGACTGGAAGAGGTTTGCGGGATACCGGCTTCGGGACAGAAACCGATGCCAGGGCAACGATCTTCTTGTTA
>QILU01000077.1 GCA_003233475.1 Ahrensia sp. | reverse complement strand
TGCTGGAAGACCGGATGCTCACAAGGGTTGGCAGGAAAAAAATTGGAGCGGGGTCGTTTAAGGTCGGAGCCGGAAGTGTGTTTGGGTTTATATGGAAAATGCTCATGCTGCGTTTGAAAGGTAAACTTTACCGATACGGCTACGCCTGCGCCAGTTTTGGCCACCCGGTATCTTTGAAAGGTTGGTTGAAACAGGAAAAGCTGAACCTTTCAAAACTTAGCGAAGCAAAGCGTTTCAAGGCAATTGAGAAATTTGGCAGTAATCTGATGGAAAAGGTCGGCGAAGTTATTCCTGTTCTCCCGGTGGCTCTGGTTTCAACCGTGTTTCAACAAGCCAAAGGAAAAGGCTTGAGCGAACTGGCATTAAAAGCCCGGACCTTGAAGCTGATTGATGAGTTGGAAGCCAAGGGCGCTCATATTCATATCCCCCGCATGGATCGGGATTATGCCATTTCCACCGGATTAAGAATGCTGACCCTGCGAAAGCTGGTGGACGAGAAAGACGGGATTTATACCGTAGCTGTGGGTGAAGAAAAAATTATTGAGTATTACCTGAACTCAATTCGCCATCTGCGCTGACCAGGCATTCAAAAAAATCCGCACCTTGCCTCTTTTAATGCGCGGTTTCATCTCCTATTTTAACAAAAATAAAGAATCGCAGTATGGTTTATTTGAAATGATTGCGGTTCACAGTCCTGTCGTTAATTCTTAGTTAGCATTCCCCCTCTTTGCTGTACCTCAAACGAATCTCTTTTAACAAGAAAGGTATCCAATGAAGGATCCCATCGAAACCGCCATGAATCTCGTTCCTATGGTTGTCGAACAGACCAACCGTGGGGAGCGCGCCTACGATATTTTTTCACGTCTTTTGAAAGAGCGTATTATCTTTATTACGGGCCCGATTGAAGACGGAATGGCTGTGCTGGTTTGTGCGCAATTGCTTTATCTTGAGGCGGAAAACCCTAAGAAAGAGATTTCTCTTTATATCAATTCACCGGGCGGAGTGGTGACTTCCAGCATGGCAATCTATGACACCATGCAATTCATCAAACCCGCAATCGCGACCCTTTGCATGGGGCAGGCGGCCTCCGCAGGGTCTTTGCTGTTGACTGCTGGCGAAAAAGACATGCGCTTTGCGCTTCCCAATGCACGCATTATGTTGCACCAGCCTTCAGGCGGCTATCAGGGGCAGGCTTCTGATATCGAGCGCCATGCGGCTGATATTGTAAAATTGAAGCGGCGTTTGAATGAAATCTATGTAAAGCACACAGGCGTTGACTATGATAAGATAGAAAGCACACTCGATCGGGATCATTTTATGACTGCTGAAGAGTCTGTTGAATTTGGCGTAATTGATAAAGTGATCTCATCAAGGGCCGAAATTGAAGGCGATGAGGCGAAAAAGTAACCGTATTTTGTGATTTTCCTGCGGATCAACCATCTGCGTTAAGGGAAATTTGAGTTCATTGTTGCTAGTTTGGCCTTATTGTGGCGAAATTAGCCCAATAACGTGGGCGGACTTCAGGGTCTGTGAACCAAATGGAAGAGCGGAGTTTCCGTTCGTTAAAGGTGGGTTTATGAGTAAGGTTTCAAATACAAGTGGCAGCGGTGGCGGTGATGGGGATTCCAAAAATACGCTCTATTGCTCATTTTGTGGAAAAAGCCAGCACGAGGTTCGCAAGCTGATTGCAGGGCCGACCGTATTCATCTGTGATGAATGTGTTGAATTGTGCATGGACATTATCCGCGAGGAAAACAAATCCAGCCTGATAAAATCCACCGAAGGCACCCCAAGCCCTCAGGAAATTCTGGATGTGCTG
This sequence comes from Ahrensia sp., assembly GCA_003233475.1. The sequence continues at coordinate 1,064 of QILU01000077.1, read as the reverse complement.
AATGATTATGTAATCGGCCAATCCCATGCCAAGCGTGTTTTGGCTGTTGCGGTTCATAACCATTATAAACGCCTCAACCATGCTACCGAAAATGACGATGTGGAATTGTCGAAATCCAACATCATGCTGATCGGCCCGACCGGTTGCGGTAAAACTCTTCTGGCGCAAACACTGGCCCGAATTTTGGATGTTCCCTTTACCATGGCAGACGCCACAACATTGACCGAAGCCGGTTATGTTGGTGAAGATGTGGAAAATATCATTTTGAAATTGCTTCAAAGTGCCGACTACAACGTGGAACGCGCCCAGCGCGGTATCGTCTATATTGACGAAGTCGATAAGATAACCCGTAAATCTGACAACCCGTCCATTACCCGCGACGTGTCCGGTGAGGGGGTTCAGCAGGCTTTGCTAAAAATTATGGAGGGCACTATTGCTTCCGTTCCCCCCCAGGGTGGAAGAAAACATCCCCAGCAGGAATTCCTGCAGGTGGATACAACCAACATTTTGTTCATCACTGGCGGTGCCTTTGCCGGGCTGGACAAAATTATTTCTGACCGCGGCCGCAGCTCGAGTATAGGGTTTGGGGCGAGTGTTGAAAGCCCGGAAGATCGTCAAACCGGAGAGCTTTTTAAGGAACTGGAACCTGAAGATCTGTTGAAATTTGGTTTGATTCCAGAATTTGTCGGCCGTATTCCGGTCCTGGCAACTTTGGAAGACTTGGATGAAGACGCGCTTGTAGAGATTCTTTCCGAGCCAAAAAACGCATTGATCAAACAGTATCAGCGTCTTTTTGAGATGGAAGAAGTGAAACTGACCTTCCAGGAAGATGCCCTGCGTACAATCGCGAAAAAGGCAATCAAACGTAAAACCGGTGCCCGTGGTCTGCGCTCGATCATCGAATCGATCCTGCTCGACACCATGTTTGAACTCCCCAGCCTTGAAGGGGTGCAGGAAGTTGTGATTTCCGACGAAGTTGTGAATGAAAACACAACACCGCTCTATATTTACGCCGATAAAGACCAGAAAGAAGTCGCAGAAAGCGCCTGATCTTCCCCGGCAAT
>QILU01000023.1 GCA_003233475.1 Ahrensia sp. | reverse complement strand
GCGGCGGACCCTGAAGTGGTGACAATCAAGCAAACCCTCTACCGCACATCCAACAACAGCGCGATAGTTCATGCGTTGATTGAGGCGGCCGAAAGCGGCAAGTCGGTAACCGCCTTAGTGGAGCTTAAAGCCCGCTTTGACGAAGAAGCCAAGCGATCTGGAGCGGGCAGGGGTGCAGGTTGTCTACGGATTTATTGAATTAAAGACCCACGCAAAACTTTCCCTTGTGGTTCGGCGCGAGCGTAACGAGTTGGTAAATTATTGTCATATTGGAACTGGCAATTATCACCCCGTGAACGCAAGAATTTATACCGATCTGTCATTTTTCACCGATGATGAAGCCATCGCTCTTGATGTGGCGCGGGTATTCAATTTTATCACCGGCTATATGCCCAGCCGGAGGGTCTCACCAAATTGCTGGTTTCCCCCGCCTCCCTGCGAAAAAGTCTGTCAAAATTAATCCAACAGGAACGGGAGCATGCCAAAGCGGGCAAACCGGCCCACATATGGATGAAGATGAACGCGCTGGTTGATCCAAAATTGATTGATCAGCTTTATGCCGCCAGCGGCGACGGGGTTCAGATCGATCTTGTGGTGCGCGGGGTATGTTGTTTGCGCCCGCAGGTTACCCGGCTTTCTGAGAACATTCGTGTGAAGTCAATCATTGGTCGGTTTTTAGAGCACGGTCGTATTTTTTGCTTCGGCAATGGCTATGGACTGCCTGCTAAAAAAGCCCTCGTTTATGCAGGGTCAGCCGATTTAATGCCTCGAAATCTGGATCGCCGGGTTGAGGTACTAACCCCGTTGGAAAACCCCACCGTGCACCAGCAGGTATTGAACCAGATCATGCTGGGTAATCTCATGGATAACCAGCAGAGTTGGGAAATTTTACCCGATGGTACGTCGCGCAAGATTGAAGTGGGCGAAGAGCAAAAACCCTTTAGTGCGCAGGATTATTTCATGAACAATCCCAGCCTTTCCGGCCGCGGCAAATCGCTTAAAAAAGATGCCCCCAACACATTGCTAGACCCATCGGCCACGCTGAAAGACAAAAAATCGGCCTCAAAAAAAGCTGGCCCGTGATGGCAAAAACACTGAAGTCAATTCTGCGGGCCCAAGGAAGATTGCGAAAGCTTTCCCCCATTGGAATTATTGATATCGGTTCCAACTCCGTGCGCCTGGTTGTTTATGAAGGGCTTTCCCGATCCCCCACACCGTTGTTCAACGAAAAGGTGCTTTGCGGCCTGGGCAAAGGCCTGGCCACAACCGGCAACCTTGATGAAGTGGCGGTTCAAAAAACCCTTGAGACGTTGAAGCGTTTTCGTGTTCTGGCAAAACAGGCCGGGGCGGAAGATGTTTTTATTCTGGCAACGGCGGCAGCGCGCGAAGCGGGCAACGGGCCCGGGTTTATTAAACAGGCACAAGTTATTCTTGGAAAGAAAATTCACGTCCTTACCGGCGAGCAAGAGGCACTATATGCCGCTTACGGCATCGTTTGCGGTTTTCCCGATGCCAATGGCGTATCCGCCGATTTGGGGGGTGGCAGCGTGGAATTCATGGCGGTTCAGAAAAATCCTGTCGGTGAAGGGATAACCTTTCCCCTGGGCGGATTACGGTTGCGGGATGAATCCGGCGGATCAATTCGCCATGCCCGCCAACTTGTTCGCAAGGCATTGAAGGGAAATCCCATACTCAAAAAAGCCCAGGGCGGGACATTTTATGCCGTTGGCGGCACATGGCGTGCGCTGGGACGCCTGCACATGGCGCGAAGCAATTACCCGCTCAATATCATGCACAATTACGAAATTTCCGCCCGTGAGGTTCAAAAGCTTTGCAAGCGATTAACCCAAAACAGCGAGGCAGAGCTGCGTGGATTGGATTCTATATCCTCCAACCGTCGCGGTTTATTGCCCTATGGTGCGGTTTTGCTTCAAGAAATCATTCGGCTGATGAAGCCGGAAAAAATTGTATTTTCCGCCTTTGGCGTGCGCGAAGGGTATCTGTATTCGCTGTTGCCGGAAAAAGTGAAGAAAGCCGACCCACTGATAACGGCAGCCGAGGAAATGGCCGTGCTTCGCGCCCGCTCCCCGCTCCACGCCCGCGAGCTGGTAAAATGGACCAGACAGGCATTTAAGGCATTTGGGTTGCATGAAACCAGGGATCAAAAGCGTTATCGCAAGGCCGCGTGCCTGTTGGCAGATATCACCTGGCGCAGCCATCCCGAATACCGGGGCGATCAGGCGCTGAACATTATTTCCAACGGAAATTTTGTCGGGGTCGACCATCCCGGGAGAGCCTATCTCGCCCTCGCCAGCTATTATCGCCACGAAGGAATTCTGAGCGATGACATGAGCCCTTCCATATTGTCTATTGCCACCCCCGATTATGCCCACCGCGCTAAATTGTTGGGTGCCTTGTTTCGCGTCGCTTATCTTTTTTCGGCTGCCCAGTCCGGCGTCCTTCCCCGGCTCGGATTTATCGAAAAGGATGGAAGGATTTTCCTCCTCGTCCCAAAACAACTTCAAGCCTTTAAAGGCGAACGCCTGCAACGCCGGATAAACGGATTAAGCAAGGTTTTGGAACGGGAAGTATTTTGGGCGGTGCGGGGTTAGGGGTTATCTCTCCCCCAGCATCAAGTCCATTGCTTGAACACAGGCGCCACTCGCTCCTTTGCCCAGATTATCCAGCACCGCGACCAGATTAATGTGCTCTTCATTGCCAAAGACGTGAAGGTCCATGCCATCGGTTCCTGCCAGCATTGCCGCATCTAACCGGGTTACTCCGGCGCTTTCAGGCAAAGGTACAACACGAACGTGCTTGCTTCCCTCATAATGGGCTTTCAGCGCGCCGTGCACTGCAAGCGGTGATTTGGTTTTAAGCTGGGAGAGGTGCAGCGGCACCTGCACAATCATCCCTTGGGCAAAACGCCCTACAGACGGGCTGAATACCGGGGAGTGCTCCAACAGCGCATGTTCGGTGATTTCCGGCAGATGTTTATGGTGCAAAGTGGTGGCGTACAAAAAATGTGAAGCAGAAATCGCTTCCTTATGGTTTGGGTCTTCCATTTTCGCGATCAACCCTTTGCCGCCACCCGAATAGCCGGAAATGGCGTTAATGCTGATCAGTGTATCGGTCGGTAAAATTCCAGCCTGCGTTAACGGGCGAATGAGGGCAATTGCGCCGGTTGAATAGCACCCCGGATTGGAGACTAACCGGGCCTTGGCAATTTTTGCGTCATGCCCGGGTTCAAGCTCCTTAAAACCGAAAACCCAGTT
>QILU01000106.1 GCA_003233475.1 Ahrensia sp. | reverse complement strand
TTGTCTTTTTTAATGTCGGCAAGCTGAAGCAGTTTCGACATGGACATTGCTTCCATTAAAAAGCGTTTTGTTCCGACTGAGGAAACCGGGATATCTTCATCAATGTAAGCAAGAGGTTTTTGCGCCGCACTGACAAATTCTTCACGGGGCACCGTGAGAAAGGCTTCAATTATGGCGTGGTTTGTAACGTCAGAGGGGCGAACCTGACAATCAACCATGGTGGTTCGGGCTTTTTCAAAATCCATCATTTTCCAAACCCACTTTTGCCGTGGCAAATTTTTGTCGCTGGGAAACCCTACACGACTAATAAAACAAAGACAAAATAGAGCGTTGGAGGCCTCGCCCGGAATCGAACCGGGATAGAAGGATTTGCAGTCCTCTGCGTAACCACTCTGCCACGAGGCCATCCGTTCACTCTATTGGACGGCATCGCTTAACAAATGCCCTCTTGCTTGCCAAGCAAAACATGATGGTAAGTTAAACAATTGCTCAATCTTTGCGGATGTTATTGGTGTTATCGCCCGATGACTGGCGCTCGCTTCGATAGCGCGCCCAGCGCCGCCCTATTCGTAAGCTCCATTTTCGCCTGAACCGACGGATTACGGCAAAATCCTGAGAAAGGATTATCAGGCCCAGGGGGATCATCCAAAACCCCAGAATTGGGAGGAAACCCAACAGCCCAAACAGCACCAATAAAACCCCCAAAACAGTGCGGCCGAATTTTGTGGAGGGACGGGGAAATTTTTTAATCAAAATATTACCTGAAAAATAAAATACTATGGCCAGGAATCAAGTTAGCGCTTGCAGACCCACGCCTTCCTTTGCTATGAGCGCCCATCGCCAAAAAACACTGAGATGGCGATAATGTTCCTCGGTAGCTCAGTGGTAGAGCAGTTGACTGTTAATCAATTGGTCGCAAGTTCGAATCTTGCTCGAGGAGCCATACTTTGAACCATATAAGGTTCATTTTAGCGGAAACTGGCGCTGCACACCAGCCAGTACTTAATTTCTGAATTTCAATAATCTGCTGCGCGGTCGCCAGCTGTCGCTAACTTCATAAATTGCGGTGTTGCTTCATCATTGTCGACAGGATAGCTAACGCTTCATCATCCAATCGCGTACGTGCGATTGGCAAGAGCGTAGCGTTTTCCATGGCAAGATGCTGACGGATGTGTTCTGCGAACGCACGAATTATCCACCGATGCCCATCGTTCAGCGCATATCCGGCCAGTAGGCCTTCCAAGATGACGATCACGCTTACAGCGCTCGCCCTGTCTTTCTTATGTTCTTCAGTGAGCCGTTTGATAAGTTCGCCAATATTGTCCTCTGGTAGGCAATGCTGCTGCAATAGCGGAAATAAACTGAGCTCTTCGTCCGCAATATGAATCACAAGATCTGCTTTGAGAAATTCAATCAGTTTTTTGACACCCGCCTCCCTGACCTCGCCGTTCGCGATCAGGTGAATAATGTTTACCATCTGGCGTTGCCGATGATGCTCGGCAAATAAAAAGTCTATTGGGCTCCCGATCAAACCCGGTGGCAACGCCTCAATTTTCCAGGGATCGGATGATTCCGGGCTACCCTTGGTTGCGGGTATATCGGAGCCGGAGGAGTGGTCCGGCGGATTGTTCGAAACAACCATGTTTGATACCTCATTGCTGTTTACGCGTCCTGACAATCTGATAGCCGCGCCGGCCCAGATACCAGATCGGCGCGCTCAGCATGTGCACGAGACGTGTAAACGGAAAGACCAGAAAAATCGTCAGGCCGAGAACCAGATGAGCTTTGAAGATGGGGTGAACGTCGGCAACTAATTCCGCCGCACCGCTGCGGAAGGTAAAAATCCGCTGCGCCCATTCCATAAACTTCAACATTTCACCACCATCGAGATGGCCCAGTGAAACGAAGATCGATGCCAATCCGAGATTCAACTGCGCAAAGATAAGCAACAAAATCGCCATATCACCGAAGCTCGTTGTGGCGCGAATACGCGCATCGAACAACCGGCGGTGTATGAGCAGAACCATGCCGATAAAACACATCACGCCGGCAAGCCCGCCGACGATAATTGCCATAAGCTGTTTGGCTGTATGGGAAACGCCCAACGCATCGAATATCCAGATCGGCGTTAACAAGCCAACAAGGTGCCCAAAAAAGATAACCAGAATGCCCACATGAAACAGGACACTGCCAACCATCAACTGTTTGCGGCGCAAGAGCTGGCTTGATCCTGCGCGCCACGAATATTGTCCATGTTCAAAACGCAAAATTGAACCGATGAACAAAACCGTAAGCGCGATGTAAGGGTAGTATCCGAAAAAAAACTGATTGAGATAATCCGTCATGACCCGCCTCCCGCCTCTGGGCTGTGTGTTTTGGCGCTGTCCACACCCATGCGTTCCAGCATTTGATCAATTTTCGGGCAACCCTCCTCATCCGGGCCAAAGGTCACCGGCTCGTCCTCCCAGGCCGCATCGAGCGCTTCAAGGTCATTCGGGTCGTCATCCGGGGTCTTGCGCAATTCATCAAGTTCCGATTGCGCGGGCGCCTGCCCCGCCATCGCCTCCAGCACACGTAACACGGCGGCGTAAGGGGTTTTACGTTTGGTAAGGCGCTCCTTCAATGCAACGATGACGCTTAGAGGTTCCGCGAGCAGTGCGCGCGCTTCGTCTGCCGGCCGGGTTGACAAATATTCAAGAAAAAGCGGCAGAAAATCAGGCAATTCAGTTGCGTCAATTTCAAGCCCGCCCCGTGCGTAAAGCGATTTGAGATCCACCATCGCCTGACCGCGGTCCCGCGATTCTCCATGCACATGCTCGAACAAATGCAGTGACAACGACCGTGTACGGTCAAACAGAAAGACATAACGCTCCTGCAACTCGTAAAGATCAAGTG
>QILU01000041.1 GCA_003233475.1 Ahrensia sp. | reverse complement strand
CAAACCCTTTGGGAAGGATTTGTATCTGGTATTCTATATGCTTTGATCGCGCTCGGTTTTGTTTTGATTTATAAAGCCTCCGGGGTCTTCAATTTTGCCCAGGGCATTATGGTGGTGTTTTCTGCTTTGGCGCTGGTGTCATTACATGCTTTGGGAATTCCCGCGTGGATTGCGCTGATATTGACGATTGGCATTATGGCGCTGATGGCGATTTCGATTGAACGGGTTGTATTGCGCAACTTGGTCAACCAAAACGAAGCCATATTATTGATGGCCACCATCGGGCTCACCCTGTTCATAAAGGGAGCCGGGGAAGCGATATTCGGGGGTGAACCGAAATCTATGATCACCAAAAGTTGGGCCTGCCCACCGGGGTTACCGACTGGGAAGTCTTTGGGGGGTTGGTGTCCTTTCAACATCTTGATATTGCCGCTGTTGTGATTGCGTCAATCATGGTGCTTGGGTTGGCATTGTTCTTTTCCAAAACCCGTATCGGGCGGGCGTTACGGGCGGTGGCGGACGACCACCAGGCAGCACTTTCTGTTGGCATATCGCTGAACCAGATTTGGGCGGTGGTGTGGTTTGCATCCGGCATAGTGGCACTGGTCACAGGTATAATGTGGGGGGCGCGGTCTGACGTTTCGTTTGCGCTGGAAATTATTGCGTTGAAAGCACTGGCGGTTTTAATTCTGGGTGGGTTCACATCTATTCCAGGCGCCATTGTGGGCGGGTTGATCATCGGCATCGGCGAAAAGGTATTTGAGGTTTATTGGGGCGGTCTGTTCGGCGGCGGGGTTGAAGCCTGGTTTGCCTACGTGCTGGCGCTCATCTTTTTGTTGTTCAGGCCGCAAGGGCTGTTCGGTGAAAAAATTATCGAGCGGGTGTAACTGATGGTCACTACAATCACTAAACTTGGCACATGGGCCGGCATTTTCGGGCGACGCTCAAAGCTTGTGAAAGATATTGCGAATGATCTGCGTGCACTGATTATTGGCTTGCATCCCGATACTGTGGAGGTTCCCAGAAAAGGCGACAAAGCGGTTTTCTTTGGATTTGGTGAAAAGAAATTGAGCGAGAGTTATTGCACTTTAACGCCGCAAACCGGGCATGTGAATTTGGGTCTTTGGTGGGGGGCAATGCTGGATGACCCAAACAGATTGATAAGATCAGGAAACAGCGCGCAGCGCCAAGATTGCCCATTTGGTTTATCTGGCGCTTGAAGAGCGCCGGGCCGGATTGCTGAAGATGAAAAAAACAAAAAAGAAAAGCCCCCAAAAAAAGGCTTCCGTGAAAAAATCACTGGTGAAGCGGAAGAAGACAAATAAGGAAGCTGCTTGATGTTTTACCGCGAGGCTGGTCAATTCAAAACCACTTATAAAGCCGATCAGGCGATATTTCCGATATTGCAGGACAGAATTGGCCTCGGCCTGATAATTGCCATAGCGGTTATTGTCATTCCGCTGGTGGCGAATGATTATTTTATCAACGTTATAATGATTCCAGTGCTTATTTTTGCCCTGGCGGCAATCGGGTTAAACATTCTCACCGGATATTGCGGGCAATTATCGCTGGGAACCGGGGCTTTTATGGGGGTTGGAGCTTATTCCTGTTATAAGTTGGTGACAATTTTTCCGGAAGTGAACCTGATCATTCACATCTTCATATCCGGGTTTTTTGCGGCATTAGTGGGCATGCTGTTCGGGCTTCCCAGCCTGCGCATCAAGGGGCTTTATCTGGCGATAACCACATTGGCGGCGCAGTTCTTTTTGGAATGGAGTTTTATACGTATTCCGTGGCTGTATAATTATAATTATTCCGGCGCCATTGATGAACGCAATTATTATTTTGGTGATTTTCCGATTGCCGGATCTGCTGCTTCACCCGTGACCCGATATTTAATTGTTTTGGCAATTGTTATGCTGATGACCTGGTTGGCTTCGAACGTTATTCGTGGCCGGATAGGTCGGTCCTGGATGATGATCCGGGATATGGATATTGCTGCTGAGTTGATGGGCATAAAGCCGCTTTATGCCAAACTTTCCGCTTTCGCCATGTCCTCATATTTTTGTGGCGTTGCCGGGGCGCTGATGGTGTTTATGTGGCTGGGTTCTGCGGAAGTGGAAAGCTTCAACATCAATGTTTCATTTCAGATTTTGTTTATGGTGATCATCGGTGGAATGGGCAGCCTGATCGGTTGTTTTTTAGGGGCAGCGTTTATTTATGGGCTGCCAATTTTGATGAAAATGATGCTTGGACTTACTGGATTTGTTATCGATGCAGCGATGGTGGAACATATTAACCTCATGATAACTGGAGCGCTTATCATACTCTTCTTAATTGTTGAGCCGCATGGGTTTGCCAGGCTCTGGCAGATAGGAAAAGAAAAACTACGCAACTGGCCTTTTCCGTACGGGTAGGAATTGGGTCCATATGGGTAGGAATTAAGGCTGGACATATGGTTGAACTGCTGTTGCAGTGGTTTAATCTTTGGGAGGAGCGAAAAGAAACCGCGTTCCAACCGGATTATTAACTGGTTTCAATTTGGCTCCGTTTTGGGGTCAATAACAATAGCGCGCTGGGAGGCGCACTCAACAGGAGGAAACAATGAGACTTAAAACACTCATTCTTGGTGTCGCCGCAACAGCAATTGCTGCAGCGGGCACCATCGTCACCGCGCAGGCGGAAGAACTTTATGTTCCATCACTCAGCTATCGTACCGGCCCTTTTGCTGGTGGTGGTATACCCATTGCAAACGGTTTTGCTGATTACTTGAATATGCTGAACGCCCGCGATGGCGGTATCGGCGGGGTCAAGATAAAAGTTGAAGAATGTGAAACAGGCTACAATGCTCAAAAGGGTGTTGAGTGCTATGAAGCAACAAAGGGCAAAGGCGCACTTGTCTATAACCCGTATTCAACTGGCATTACACTTCAACTGATCCCCAAGGCTCCCGTTGACAAAATTCCAGTGCTCTCCATGGGCTACGGTCTTTCTGCTGCGGGTGTTGGTAAAACATTCCCTTGGACCTTCACATACCCGGCGGGTTATTGGAGCCAAATGTCTTCAATTTTGAAGTTCATTGATAGCCAGGGTGGCTTGAAGGGTAAAAAAATCGGCTTCCTTTATCTTGATGCCGGTTATGGCCGCGAGCCAATTCCATTGCTTGAGCAGCTTGCGCCCAAGCTTGGTTTCACGTGGGTTGGTTTTCCTGTCGCTGGTAGAGACATGCAAAATCAGGGGTCACAATGGTTGAACGTTCGCAAGGAACGTCCTGACTGGATGATCATGTGGGGTTGGGGTGCAATGAACTCTACCGCCATTAAAGAAGCTGCGAAAATTCGCTTCCCGATGGATAGGTTTATCGGTAACTGGTGGTCTGGCGCTCACGCTGATCTGGATGCAGTTGGTGATGTAGGCAAAGGTTATCTGGCTGCAAATTTCACTGGTATTGGCACCAATTTCCCTGCATTGCAGGACGTGAAGAGACTTGTTGTGGATGCGGGAAATTCCCAAACTCCAGCTGATAAAATTGGCGATGTTCTTTATAATCGTGGTCTTTTCAATGCGGTGTTGGTGGCGGAAGCCATTGCGACTGCACAAAAGATGACCGGCAAGAAGAAGATTACTGGTACTGATATGCGTGCCGGATTTGAAAACTTCGATTTATCCGCGCTGCGTTTGAAAGAGCTTGGTCTGGAAAACTTCACCGGCCCCATCAAAGGCTCGTGCGCTGACCACGAAGGAGGTGGTTCAGTGTTTCTTCAGCAATGGAATGGTAGCGACTGGACACGGGTAACCGATTTAATCGCGCCAATGACAGATGTTGTTCGCCCGCTGCTTGAAGATGCGGCTGCGAAATATGTCGCCGATAAGCCGGACTGGAAAACCCAGAATTGCGGCTAAGGTTTGAATAACAGGTGCGGGCCGCAGGAAACTTCGGCCCGCATTTTTTTATAACTTCACACAAAATCTATTGAGCGTCTGATGAGCATTGCAGCCGAAATTGAACCTGGTGAAACCATTCTGGAGGTCAATAATATTGAGGTGATCTATGATCACGTCATACTTGT
>QILU01000084.1 GCA_003233475.1 Ahrensia sp. | reverse complement strand
ACCAAACAGGCGGATTTCATTCTCGACAATCTGGAAACGAAAATAGAGCGTTGGGACACCACTTTATACCAATATCTCAAGCGCCAATCTACAAGGCACACCGGACGCTGGATTTCCATTAAAGACAACCGCGAAATGGTGGCTGGCTACTAAACAACAAATCGACGGGATAACACCGACGACACCAATTGATCTGGTCCGTCCCACTTCCCCGTCCCCACAGAGACCAGATCAACAGAGGCCGGTTCGTTTCCCAACGATCCGGCCTCGCTTTTTCATGTCGAAATAAGTTTAAGCCCGTCGCGAAAACGCTTGGCATTTTCTATGTAGTGGAGAGCCGCCCCTTTCAGAGTGTTTTGAGCGACTTCATCCAGCTCCCTGATCACCTTTCCCGGAGCGCCCAATACAAGCGAGCCATCGGGGATAATTTTTCCTTCTGGAATTAGTGCGCCAGCCCCAATCAGGCAGTTTTTTCCGACAACCGCACCATTCATCACCGTTGCACCCATGCCGATCAAACTGTTGTCGCCGATGGTGCATCCGTGGATTATTGCGTTGTGGCCGATTGTGCAATATTTTCCGACCACCAGCGGGTAGCCCATATCCGTGTGCATGCTGGTTAGCTCTTGCACGTTTGACCCTTCTCCAATAACAATCGATTCATTGTCCCCGCGAAGAATGGCACCAAACCAGACACTTGCTTGTTTATGTAAAACAACTTTGCCAATCAAACTGGCGCAAGGCGCGACCCAGCATTCCCCGTTAGGTTGATTGGAGCCGGCAAGGTCGGGGCGTTTTCCATCAAGTTCATAAAGCGGCATGGGATTCTCCTTCAAAACCCAATTTGAAGGGTTTGATCAACCGTTTCAAGCGCCTGATCACTTGACAACAAACAAAGTATGGGGCCCTTGGGCACATGCGGCAACAACCAGAAAATTTGAACACTATTCGCAGAAAATCCATTTCCAATGGAACGTTGGCCATAGGGGCGCTGGTGCTGATAATTTTCGGATTTGTAGCAGGAACCCTGTGGTTGAAATATCAGATCGCGCAAACGGATTTCACCGGCGACACACAAATTAGGCAGATTATCCTTGGCAATGATGTTCTCAATATACCGGCCAATTTTATCCGCTTTGAAAAGCAACGCAATTCAGACACCCTTGATCGGGTTGATCTGGCAATATTGTGGCCCGATGGATCGGGGTTCAGCCAGGCAAATTCTGTAGAATTTCAGAACATTGGCCCGGCACCAAATATTCTGTTCATCTCCCTCCACAAACGAAAACTTGGCCTCGATATGAGTGGAAGACTTGAGTCTGTTTATTCAAAAATTTTTGCAGGCCCAAAAACAGCAGGGCCCGCCGGACTGTATTTCCAACCCCTGAAGCAAGGCACGGGATATGACGGGGAGCAGCTCGCTATTTTCAAGGATGAGAATCTTACCTGGGTGGCCCGTTGCCAGGATAATTCCGCCCCAACCCGCCCCACCTGCATGCGCGATATATTTTTAGGCGAAAGCTTAAGCTTGCAATACCGCTTTCCGCGGCATTTGCTGAAAAACTGGCTGTCAGTGGAAAACCTGGTGCTTAATAAAATCGGCGAAATGCTGACGCGCTAAACTTCCGTTTGACCATCATCGTCATCCTCGTCGTCATCGTCTATTAAATCAATGTCCAGTATGGCCATGTTGAAAATCTGCATGCCCTCAGTGTTGTCGTCGTCGTCATACAGTATGCCAAGAAACTCTTCGCCCATATAAATTTCAGTACAATCAGCCTTGTCGGAGCGCTTACGGACTTCCACGCTTGTGGTGTTAAAAATCACCTTCACATATTCATTCAGCTCGTCATGGGGTTTATCCGGAATTTCTTTGGAAAAATTATAAGACAATTCTCCCTCGTCTTCATCTCGCTCCACCCAGGCGAAAAATTCCTGGCCGATGGCAATCAGGCCCTGATTATCATCCTCAGGGTGCTGCAATACCACCAACTCCGCCGTGTTGAACAACCGGCAAAGGTAGATGGTAAGGCTATCAATTTCGTTTTGTTTCAACATTTCAAGTCACGCCGCCTGGTGGTTTCTGGTTGTTTCAGTAGTGTGATTTCGCTTACAAACCCCGCAATTGCAAGAGTATATTTCGAATCAAAAAACTCTTTTATTCTGATTGATCTGCCAAAATCTGATCCATGCTTCTTGATGGTTCGGCGCAACCGGCAACGCCTACAACACGCGCCGGCACTCCGGCAACAGTGGTGTTGGGTGGCACCGATTTAAGCACCAATGCCCCAGCGGCCACCCGCGAACAATCCCCCACGCTTATGTTGCCAAGCACTTTAGCGCCGGCCCCAATAAGAACGCCATTACCCACCTTCGGGTGGCGGTCCCCATCTTCCTTACCTGTTCCCCCAAGCGTAACATCTTGGAGAATAGACACGTCATTTCCAAGCACCGCGGTTGCTCCAATCACAATTCCGGTGGCATGGTCCATGAAAATTCCCCGGCCAAATTTGGCCTGAGGGTTGATGTCGGTTTGAAAAATTTCACTGGAACGGCTCTGCAGATAAAGTGCAAAATCCCGACGCCCCTGGTTCCACGCCCAATGGGCCAAACGGTGGGTTTGAATGGCATGAAAACCCTTAAAATACAAAAGCGGTTCCACAAACCGTGTGCATGCCGGATCGCGCTCATAAACGGCAGCCATATCAACCCGCAAAATATCAGACCACTCCGGCCCGTCCTCCAGCATCTCCCGAAAAACCCCGCGGATCATATCTGCCGAAAACTCCGGCTGATGCAGGCGCTCACAAATACGCTGCATAACGGCATCTTCAAGCGAGCGCTGGTTCAAAACCGTGCCATAAATAAAGCCGCTCATCGCGGGATCAGCATCGATAATCTTTTGCGCCTCTTTACG
>QILU01000019.1 GCA_003233475.1 Ahrensia sp. | reverse complement strand
GCGCTTCAAACTTATCGTCGGCAAGTGCCTCATGCACGGCCCGAATACGATCCGGTCTTTCCGGGTGCCCATCCGGTGTGATGTGCTCCACAAAAATGTCGTTGGTGTAGTAATGGGTTGTCATTTAACGAGTGTGCGGCAGGGGGCGCGTCAGGTCAATAAACCGCGCCAATTCTCAACAAATGAGGTTCTAGAGTTGTTCAGCGTTTTATGGAAACGCTGAACAACTCTAGAGCTTTGTTTTTACGCGGTTCGGTTCCTTATCCTTTTGATGATTCCATCAAAAGGGGAACGGCTCTATTGTTGAATTGTCCAAACTGTGCCGTCTTCCAGCCCAACGCTTATTACCACACGACTCCCATCATCCACACTGGTTATGGCTTTATCAATGCGGGCGGGAAGGGGGATGGCTGCAATCTCTTGCAATGTCTTTTTGCCCTGAGCTTTGCCGAAAAATTTAATCAACCGAAGGGTTCTTCTGTTCGCGCTCGGTAGGGCAAGATCGCTCACCCCGTCGCCATCAAAATCTGCTGTGGTTGATAGATCCTGTTCCCGTGATCCTATGAAATGATTGGAAAACCCTTCCATCTCGCCAGACGGAAGTAGCTTGCCCTGGTCCCATGTCCAAAACTTCAACGTCCCGCCAATGTGCGGGGTGACGACTTCCGCAATTTGCATGCGCCCATCCCCATCAAAATCACCAATCCCTGCAATGTTGCGCCACCGACTGCTGAGGCCGATATAAGGTGTTTGAGCCATAAGAGAGAGCTTATTGTTCACGATGCCAAATATTGCGATGGATGCGCCGAGATTAATTTCGCTTAAAATGGTGATGACCTTCATCTTGCCCGTTATGCCAAGGTCGCTCAGCCGCGGGGTTATATCCTCAAACACCTGATTGTCGGGCAGGATAAATTCCAGCTCTTTCCCGTTAGAAGTCTTGACCACCAGTGAACCCGCCTCAATTGCGTCCCCTAAAATACCGTGGCCGTAGCGGGTTGTCGGCTTTGAATACCATGCCGATGAAATATCGCTGCCTGGTTCGACCATAGCAATACTGCCATCGGGCAACCCGCCTTTGGGTGTTTTAGCTGCATTGATCGGAGTCTCTGGTTTGGCAATAGGTGCGGTTGTTTGTACCGCCTTCCATTCGCCTGCCGCTACAGGCAGGCTCAGCATTGTCAAAAATAACAAAAGAAAAACGGATCTAACCATCCACAATCCCCCCATCCACAATCACAGTGTCGGAAATTTCAATTCCAAACCCGCTCAGCCCCACGTAATAGCGTTCCTTTGAAGCCAGCAATATAATCGAACTCACCCCTAGGTCTTTCAATATCTGGGCACCAAGCCCGATTTCCAACCATTCTTCTTTGCGGCTTTGGGCGGTGCCATGATCTTCCCGCTCTTCTCCATAAGCGGGTTCATTGCGCGGCGAACCATCGCTGGCGCCATGGATACCTCCGTGGGCCACACCCACCGAACCTTCGCGCAGGTATATAACAATCCCCCGGCCTTCCTTGCCGATCATGTTCATATGGTCGCGAAGCGCAGAGGAACCACCAAAGGCGTCGTCCAAAACACTCTCTACATGAAGCCGAACAAGCACATCGCGCCCGTCACGAATATCTCCATAGATGACAGCCAATTGCTGCATGGCATCCCATTGGGTTGTGTAGGTTACAGCCTTGGCGGGCCCGGCTGCGGTTTGAATATCAAACTCCTCCACCCGGTCCACCAGCCGTTCCTGCCGCTGGCGATAGGCGATGAGATCGGCAACGGTGATTGTTTTTAAGCTCTTCTCTTCAGCAAATTGCAATATTTGCGGCCCGCGCATAACCGTGCCATCATCATTGACCAGTTCCGAAATCACCCCCACCGGCGGCAGGCCCGCAAGATTGCATAAATCCACCGCCGCTTCCGTGTGGCCGGAGCGCATCAACACCCCGCCTTCGCGTGAAACAAGCGGAAAAATATGCCCGGGGCGAACAAAGTCACTTGCCCCCGCATTGGGATTGGCCAGACCTCGAACAGTGGAACAACGATCTTCGGCAGAAATTCCGGTTGTGGTGTCGTGCTTGTAGTCCACGCTGACCGTAAACGCGGTTGAATGGGGGGCGTCATTTTCCGCCACCATGGGGGCAAGGTTCAACCGCTTGGCTTCGGACGCCGGCATCGGCGCACAAACAATTCCGGAAGTGTGGCGGATCATCATCGCCATATTTTCCGGTGTGCAATGTACGGCGGCGACAATCAGATCGCCCTCGTTTTCCCGGTCATCATCATCCATCACAACAACCATTTCGCCTTTCTCAAAGGCTCTGATGGCGTCCGCCACCCGCTCCATAACGGTGATCATTTATTTACGCCTCCATTTTGGCCCCTGTGGCGTAAAAAGTGGTCTGCCAGCACGCAGGCCATCATGGCCTCGCCAATCGGAACCGCGCGAATTCCCACACAGGGGTCATGCCGCCCTTTGGTCATAACATCCACTTCTTCCCCGTCCGATGTGATCGATTGGCGCGGGGTTAAAATAGATGAGGTGGGCTTTACCGCGAAGCGCGCCACAACCGGCTGGCCGGATGAAATTCCCCCCAACACCCCGCCGGCATTATTGCCCAAAAATATCGGCTGGCCATTCTTATCGATACGAATCTCATCGGCGTTCTCCTCGCCGGAAATTTCCGCCGCCTCAAATCCGTTGCCCATCTCTACGCCTTTGACTGCGTTGATTGACATGAAGGCGCTGCAAATATCCTGGTCTAACTTTCCATATACGGGTGCTCCCCATCCTGCAGGCACCCCTTCAGCCACAACTTCAATTACCGCGCCAACAGACGATCCTGCCTTGCGAACTTTGCCTAATTCCTCAGCCCAAACCTCTGCCATTTTAGCGTCGGGGCAAAAAAACGGATTGTTATCTATCTCATCCCAATCCCAGCGGGAGCGGTCAACTTTGTGGGTGCCGATTTGCACCAACGCACCGCGAATGGTGACATCGGGTATAACTTTTCGTGCAATGGCACCGGCCGCCACACGGGCAGCAGTTTCTCGCGCCGAAGAGCGCCCACCGCCGCGAAAATCCCGAATTCCATATTTGGCATCATAGGTAAAATCCGCATGACCGGGGCGGTAGCGTTTGGCGATGTCAGTATAGTCTTTGGAACGCTGATCGGTGTTCTCAATCATCA
>QILU01000085.1 GCA_003233475.1 Ahrensia sp. | reverse complement strand
CAGTTTTGTATCCGGCTTCATGTCCGGGCGCATGGCATCGGCATCCAAAGCACTGCGCAAATAATGCACCCCGTTTAGCGCGCCCCCCATTGCCACCGGCAATTTCCGTGCCTTTGATCCAGTGCACAAAAGCAGTTTTTCATAAGCCAGTTTCTCTCCGCTTTGCAAGGTCACGTATTTATCCTGTTTGTGAATATTCTCCACCCGCGCCCCAAGTTTTACACTAACCTTGTGTTCCTCAAACCACGCCTTGGGCCGCAGCACCAAACGCTCAAGCGGCATTTCACCGGAAAGATATTTTTTGGAAAGCGGCGGGCGTTGATAAGGCAAAACATTTTCACTGCAAATCAGGGTGATTGGAACTTCACCATCCAGTTCACGCAATTTGGCGCTAGCAGAAACCCCGGCCTGCCCCCCACCAACAATGATAATTCCGTCACTCAATTATATCTTCTTTGTAAAGTTCACTGAAAGATTAGTAAAAACGTCACATTTCCCAAATTGCACGAGAAGAACGAAGCATCCCTTCGTATTATTTTAATTTGCAACGAGAACAAACACGCCACTTGGCGACGCATCCACGCGACTTTCCTTTAATTACTACTTTCTCAAATGAAAGGACTTTCATTGTAACTTTCAACTGACTAACCTTGGTACGACGAGGGAGCTTGCAAGCTCTCTTAAATTTGCCAAAAACACTCAATTTCCCCCAAACCTTCGTTATTCCCGGACATTTTCCAGGATTTACAATCATTGCATTATCTGCGGTTTCATAACAAATCTGTTCAGAAGAAAGACTCATACTAACGCTCGAAAAAAGTATGCCAACACTACATATTATCACGCTAATTTTCATTCTACTCACTCCAGTTGGATTGAATTTTAGAGGTTTCAAGGCACAACCAACTATAATTATTCCGTTACTCACATCCTGATTCCAAATACCACTTTCATAGCTGACCGCTTATCGCTCAATTGCCCTATTTAGTACAAGCGATTCTTTGGCACCTCCAACCTGTTATCAGGCTTGCTGATTGTTTTCAAAACCGATTTATGGGTAAGCTTGATCGCATGAAAGCAATCATTCTCTTCTTGCTGACAATTATCCTCGCCCTTCCGGCGTTCGCGCAAGAACTTTCCTCCATCGACACAGCCGGTAATATAGAAGTAGACATAGAAATTGTACTGGCGGTCGATGCTTCCGGAAGTGTCGATCGGGACGAGTTAAGACTCCAGTTAAAAGGTATCGCCGAAGCCTTTCGTGATCCGCAAATTCAACGCACAATCTCCCGGGGAACATTCCAGCAAATCGCCGCCTCCATGGTGATATGGTCCGACGCCGCCTATGCCAAACATCCAACAAAATGGTTTTTGATTAATTCCCCTTCGTCCGCAGAAAAATTCGCCAGCGTTGTGGAAAATTTTTCCAACCGCTCCGGCGCATTAGCAGCACTTTCCGCCATTGGCGGCGGTGGCACGGGTTTGGGAGACGGTCTGGCCTACGCCCTTACCATGCTGGAAAACAACGGCATCACCGCTCTTCGTCAAATTGTAGATATTTCCGGCGACGGGCGCGAATCAACCCCCTGGAACAAGGGTGCAAAAAGGCTCCCGGAAGCGCGCGCCATGGCCGAGAGGATGGCAGTCACCGTCAATGGCCTGGCGATCGAGATTGATCTGCCAAATTTAGGTGATTATTACCGCAGAAATGTTATCGTTGGGCCGCACAGCTTCGTGGAACCCGCGACCAGCTTTGAAGACTACATCCGCGCCATCAAGAAAAAACTGCTGCGCGAGCTCTCGCCGATCTCGATTGGGACAAATCAATTCCCACCTAAATTTACCTTGATCAACAATAGGAAATCGAACAAAGATGGTGATAATCAAATCCTTATGAGTAACGTAATCAAATGACACGCTATCACCCTATTCTAGTAACCCTTCATTGGTTACTGGCGTTTATGATTATTTTTAATCTCATCATGGGCTACTTTGTGCTCGCTGAAACGCTGAATAGTGACCCTGAAAAAATTTTCAAACTCAAGTTTCACATGGGGTTTGGTTCAACAATTCTTGCTTTTATGCTGATTCGCTTATTCATGCGTGTACGAAAGCCCACCCCACCAGCCGCAGATATCGGCAATGAAACCCTAAACAAACTGAAACATTTTACCCACATTCTTCTCTATGTCGTCGTCATTCTCATGTCACTCAGTGGAATTGGAATTGCACATGTGAGCGGCCTGCCGGATATTGTCTTTTTTGGATCAGGCGAGGCATTGCCCGAAACATTTCGCGATCTCATCCCTCAAGTATTCCATTATTATCTCAGTAAACTGCTGATGATTTTGATAATCGGCCACGTAGCGGCGTTTTTATACCACCAGTTCGTGAAAAAAGACGGCTTATTCTCACGCATGTGGTTTGGCGGAAATTCTTCAGAATAAAATCAAGTTTGCAACCCGGTGCGGAAAGCGCTAGGGAAGCGCCAATAATTCTAGTTCACAACGGCTTTAATAAGGCCAAACTCTCCATAACTATGAGGTAACGATCCGTGTCCACGTTTGACAAAGTCGCTGACATTATTTCCGACACCAGCGAAATTCCCCGCGAAGAAATCACCCCCGATAGTCACACCATCGATGACCTGGGTATAGACAGCCTTGATTTTCTCGACATCGTGTTCGCGGTCGATAAGGAATTCGGCATCAAAATTCCGCTGGAAGCCTGGACCCAGGAAGTCAATGACGGCAAGGCCTCCACGGAAGCCTATTTTGTGATGAAAAACCTGTGCGGCAAAATCGACGAGCTTGTCGCCGCCAAAGCCTAAGGGCGCACCCCGGCAATGCATCTTGAATATTTTCAAATGATCGACGAGGTGATCTCGGTCGATGATGAAATAACCAAACTGGTTGCCCGCTCGGTGGTGCCCGATAAAAGCCCG
>QILU01000086.1 GCA_003233475.1 Ahrensia sp. | reverse complement strand
ACAATTTTGCCCTTCAGGCTGCTCAGATCTTTATTAATCTTGCTGTCTTTCGCCGCAACAAGAGCAGCCGGGGTGTCGTAATATTTGTCTGTAAAAGAAATCACCTTCATGCGTTTTTCGGTGATCGACATGGAAGCGAAGATGGCGTCGATCTTTTTAGAATTGAGGGCCGGAATAATGCCGTCCCATGCGATCGGAGTCCAAACGCAGGTTTCATTCATGGCCTTGCAAAGGGCTTCACCCAGCTCAATTTCGAAACCCGTGCGTTTGCCGGATGCGTCCACATCAGCAAAAGGCGGGTAGGGAGCAGAATCAAGACCAAGACGGATTTGGGCAGTGGCTGCGCTTATGCCAAGACCAGCGCTAAACACAGCGGCGGCGAGGATTGTTTTGATTGTTTTCATTTTATTACTCCTGTTAAAATTTCATGGTTAGTGAACTGATTTTACGAATGCCTTGCAGCGCTCGCTTTTTGTTTGGTTGAACACCTGTTCGGGCGTTCCTTCTTCCTCCACCAGACCCTGGTGCAAAAATATGACATTGCTTGATACATCCCGGGCAAAAGCCATTTCGTGGGTGACAAGTATCATGGTGCGGCCCTCTTCGGCGATGCCGCGAATTACCTTCAAAACTTCCCCGACCAGTTCCGGGTCCAAAGCCGATGTGGGTTCATCGAACAACATGGCTTGTGGTTCAATGGCGAGGGCGCGGGCAATGGCGGCACGTTGCTGTTGGCCGCCGGAAAGAAAGGCCGGGTATTGGTCGCGTTTATCATAAAGGCCGACCCGGTGCATTATTGCGTCGGCCTTTTCTCGTGCCTCTGCTTTGCTTAATCCCTGCACATGAACCGGAGCCTCCATAATGTTTTGCAACACGGTCATGTGCCCCCATAAATTGAAGCTTTGGAACACCATGCCCAAATTCGTGCGCAGGCGCTGAATTTGCTTTTTGTCTATAGGGTGCATCTCGCCATTTTTTGGAGGAGAAAACTTTATCGCTTCACCGGCAATGGAAATGTTTCCGGCTGATGGAAGTTCCAACAGGTTTATACACCGCAAAAATGTGGATTTGCCAGAGCCGGATGCGCCAATGATTGAAATCACATCGCCGTCTTTTGCATCCATTGAAACCCCTTTGAGCACTTCCAGATCGCCAAAGGATTTATGCAGGTTTTCAACGTGTATGGCGCTATCACCGGAACTGTTAGGAAGTGGCATTAATGCCCCCCAGTTCACATGATCGGTAATTTTTTACGGATAGACTCAACACAGGTTCTCGCAATTTTCCTTTATACAGGATAAACATTGCACTAGCTGGCACCACACTCAAGCCATAAGTCAGCCCTTTGTTACAATTGGCTTGAAGCTCAGCTGGAATTTATGGCTTGTTTCGTTTTCTGAATCCATCAATGGTAAAACCATCATGGT
The DNA here is from genome assembly GCA_003233475.1 of Ahrensia sp. Next base: position 3,116 of record QILU01000086.1, on the reverse strand, counting down.
GGCGAAGGATGAACAGGGCGATCAGAGCGCCAAGGGTTACCACCGATGTCCAGAGCAAGTTGTTAGGGAATTTTGTCCAGTTCCATAGGGCACCCTGCAGGGCGGCTCCAATCACCCCAGTGCCGTGGATCACGGTAATCATGGCATAAATCGGGGTTCGAAAAACCCCGATATTGAAAGGAGCCGATTATATAGGCGATGTCCAGAAAACCGAAATCCATGCCAAGAAAGCTGATGCCCGCATCTTTTTCCAGCCATTTCATTCCATAGGTATTGCGAAACACATTGCCCATCCATTCCGGGCGGTAAAATTTCAACGATGCCCAGACCGCGAGAAACGCTGCGGCAGAAACGCGGATAATCAACAGGGAAATGTTTAAGTTGCGGGTAAGGGACGGATCTGATGAGGGCATGGGTATGGCAACCTGATTAAAATTAAAACAGGCATAGAGTTTACTATTTAATTGTTCAAATCAAGGAATTGTCACTTTGTGTTATGCAGGCGTGTTTAGTTCTGATCGTTGAATTATTCGACCCAGACTAAACCAGCCCCCATTTTTCATAGTCCGAAACCAGTAGTCGGGCCGGTTCGCAATCTTCCTCTATTTTTGAAAAACGACCGATAGGTTCGGCAAATATATTGTCAGTTGTATCATCGTTGACGGTGGATACCTCGCCAATCAGCACATCACCGCCTTCACCCCAAAACTTGTGCCAGTTGCCGGGGCGAAGGGTAACACTTTCGCCAAGTGCGAGAGACAGAACCTCTCCGCCTTTGAGATTGCGAGGCACCCCATCGCACACAACCGGTACAGGCAGCGTCGGGTCAATTTTCTCGTCCCCGTCGCTTTCAAACATTTCAATGGCAAGGGTGGCGCCACCCCGATTAATAATGTCTTCGGTTTTTAAGATATGCCGATGCATCGGAGAAATTTGATTGTGCCGGGAAATCATAATTTTCTCAGCATAACACATGCCGCCCCCGCCTTTTAATTCTTCTAAATAACCGTTGCGAAGGGTAAATAAGAACAACCCCATCTTATCAAAATCACCCGCGCCATAATCCGTTATATCCCATCCGAGGCGGGCATGATGAATGGCGCTCAATTGATCTTTTCGAGCCACCATTTCATCGGGTGAAAAATAAGCAAAGGGCGGCAGAAAAAAACCATGGGAGCGGATGAAGTCATCCGCTTTGGCAATAATTTCGTTGACGGTGGAACGTTTCATGGGATGCCCGAGGAGTGATAAATCAACAAGGTTTGTTTGGCAGATTTTTTGCGATTGGTAAAATCGGGGGACTAAATAAATTTGGAAATAGTACTTGAATAATTCTACCTTCCACAAAGAGAAGGTAAGAACCGATGCCACAAACTTAACCCAAGCCGTCATTTTATGCCTTGTGCATAGAATCTCCCGCACGACATACAAATTCGCCTTCTAAGATTTATCACAATCGGGAGATACTGGATACAAGACCCTATATGACGGAAGGTGAGGCGAATTTCGGAAGTTTATCTCCCCACTCCATTGTTCTGGAAGACGGGGGGGAAACCTTGCGCTTGCGGCTCTTCTCTCCATATGCCAAACCACGGCCATAATTATGAAAGCAATTCCAATGGCGCTTAACAGTTTAGGTTTTGATAAATCTCCTGCCAATACCCGCGTCTTTGTCGCGATGTCGGGGGGTGTGGATTCGTCTGTTGTTGCCTGCCTGCTAAAGCGTGATGGCTATGACGTTGTTGGCATGACCTTACAGCTCTACGACCATGGTGCCGCCGTACACCGCAAGGGCGCATGCTGTGCGGGGCAGGACATTCATGATGCGCGACGGGTTTCTGAACAAATGGGCTTCCCCCATTATGTGCTGGATTACGAGAAAAAGTTCAAAGAACAGGTAATTGACCCTTTTGCGGCCGCATATCTGGATGGGGAAACCCCCATTCCCTGCGTGGCCTGCAACCAAACGGTAAAATTTCAGGATTTGTTAGAAACGGCGCGCGATCTGGGGGCGGATTGTCTTGCCACCGGTCATTATATTATCTCCCGTGTGGGGAAGGATGGTCACCGCCAATTATTTCGTCCGGCTGATGCAGACAAGGACCAAAGCTATTTCCTGTTTGCAACGACTCAGGAGCAGCTGGATTTTTTGCGCTTTCCTTTGGGGGAAATGCCGAAATCTGAAACCCGCAAAATGGCCGAAGAGATGGAGCTGGTTGTGGCGGCAAAAAGCGACAGTCAGGATATTTGTTTTGTGCCGCAGGGAAAATATTCCGACATAATTGCGAAGCTAAAACCAGAAGCTGCTGAACCGGGAAATATTGTGCATGTGGACGGTCGCGTGCTGGGCCGGCACGATGGGATTATTCACTATACGGTTGGTCAGCGACGCGGAATAGGTGTCGCTGTTGGTGATCCGGTTTACGTGGTGAATATTGATGCGGCATCGGCAACCGTGACGGTCGGTCCGCGCGAAGCTCTGGCCACCCGGCGACTCGAATTGCGTGATTTGAACTGGCTTGGAGACGGATCATTGGATGATATTTCTTCCCAGGGATTGGGATTGCACGTGCGGGTGCGTTCCACCCGGCCGCCTCAGCCAGCAATTTTAACCCTTGAACAGGGGACGGTATTCATCACCTTGGCAAATTGTGAAGATGGTATCTCTCCGGGGCAGGCCTGCGTTTTCTACGAAGACGGTAAGACAAGATCACGGGTATTGGGTGGTGGTTGGATCAAACGAACAGAGTGGGAAAATTCAGCCCGCGCGCCGGGCGGAATTAACCCGCAGCAAGACGGACAGGAAAGTGCACACGCTTAAAGCAAAACCAGTTGACAGTAAGCGGCCCGCAACCCTATATCCACCGCGTTCCGTTCAATGGTTTTTCCCATTGCGGAAATAGGAGCTAATAAGCTCAATCTTGTCTAACAAGAACCCTGTGGCGGGGTAGCTCAGCTGGTTAGAGCAGCGGAATCATAATCCGCGTGTCGGGGGTTCAAGTCCCTCTCCCGCTACCAAAATTCTATTGTCCGACCCGGACACATAGGTAACACAACGTACCTAAGACATGGGTAACAGTTTTGCGCCGAACGGGTTGTTGATTGTTTGCAGTGTT
>QILU01000235.1 GCA_003233475.1 Ahrensia sp. | reverse complement strand
TGTTTAAGGCTTTGGCAAGTGCAAACAATATATCTGTGCCAGCCTTGCGGTTGCCTGTCTCAAGCTGAGAAATATATGCGGTACTGGTATCACATGCCTTAGCAAGAGCCGCTTGGGTGAGGCCTCTATGTTCTCGATATATCTTAATAGGGCTTTGGTCGCGCAATAGGGCTTCAACAACAGAGGCGGGGACGGTTTCTTCGTCAGGTTCGTGATTATTGATAGCGTCAATAGCCCAGCGCTCCTCAAGGTTTTCCTGGAGTTCGAGTATGAGCGCTGCTTGATTAACAACTTTGTTTTCAAGCGCGTCTAATCTTTTTTCAAGTGCAGCGGTCATTTGTACACATCCTTTCTATTGCCGACTTTGTAAACCATGAAAATAGCCGTGTTATCAACTATGGAACAAACAGCCCTGTAATTGCCCTGCCGAATACGAACGCCTTCTATGCCCGTTAAAGGTTTAGCCCAAGCGTACGAACCCGTAGGATTAGCAGCATAAGTATTGATTTTATCGACAAGTGTAAGCGCGGTTTTGCGCGGCATACGGCTAATAAATCTTGCCGCCGACTTGCTATATGTCACCGTTAAATCCATGACTTATATATAGCAATAGCTATATATAAGTCAACACTGAAACATGAGATAAGAAAACCCAAGGATTGCCACCTTTAATGATGACATTTGATGACAGCGATGAGGGGTTGGTGGCGCGGGCTGTTGCGGGGGACCGGGCGGGGTTTGCTGCGCTTGTTTCGCGGCATTATGACATGGTTTTTCGGGTGGCCTGGAAGTGGTGCGGCAACCGGGAAGATGCGGAGGATATTGCTCAGGACGTTTGTGTGCGTCTGGGGCAGACCATTCGTTCCTATTCGGGGCAGGCGAAATTTACGACATGGCTGTATCGGGTCGTTTTGAACGCGGCGCGCGATCACCATCGCAAACGCGCCAGCCATGCCCGAAAGCTTGATGCCTGGGCGAATGAGCCATCTCGCCCGGATGTTCAGGTGGCGGAACAAGGTGCTGATAACGAAGAAGCCGAAACCTTGTGGGAGGCGGTGCGACAATTGCCACCCAAACAGCGGGACAGTGTTTTGCTGGTTTTCGGGGAAGGGCTAACGCACGGGGAGGCGGCTTTGGCGATGGACTGTGCGGAGGGCACAATTGCCTCAAATATACATGACGCCAAAAAGCGATTGAAGGTGCTTTTGCGCGAAACGCAGGAAAGCGAAGGGTTGAGATGAAAGATGATGATCTGAAAATTCTGGGTAAGTTAAATGCGCCTTCGCCCACGGATGCGGCCCGCGAAAAGGCAGTGTTTTCGGCAATGGATGCATTCGATTCTGCGGAAACAACAAAAACATTTGAGACAACCCAAGGAAATCAAACCGGCAAACGTCCTACCTCCAACGTTAACACGCTTTGGAGAAAACTTATGAATAATGTTTTGAAACCCGTTTGGAATATGAAACCCGCCACGATGGCTACTGCCGCCGGGGTGCTGCTCATCCCGTTTGCAGGGGTTGTGGCCTGGAATGTGATGGAGCCGGATATGGGGTTCATTCCATCCGAAGTACCGGTATCAGAAGGTCAGGTGGATTTGAAAGCGGAGCTTCGTCAGAAATCTGACCGCGATGATGCCCGTGACCAAGTGGCTGCCTCTCCACCTGCTGTTCAATCCGAAAGACTGAGGGAAGCGGAACAATCTGCGGCTAAGCCTGAGTTATTGCGCAAAAGCAAACCGAAGTTGCGCTTGGAAAAAACTATTGGAACTTTGCAAAGTGCGGAATCCAAGCGGGTGAGGACAGCCATTTTGCCTGCCCCATCTCCATCAGTAAATAAGGCTCCCGGTTTTGCGGTAGAAACAGATGGGGAAAATTACACCAGATTTGACGACAATCCGGTGAAGAGCGTTTCGAATGAACCCGTTTCCACCTTTTCTATTGATGTGGATACGGCGTCTTATGCGCGGGTTCGGGCCATGTTGAACACCGGGAACCTGCCACCAAAAGATATGGTGCGGGTGGAGGAAATGATAAATTATTTCGATTATTCCTACCCGCTTCCTGAAGATAAGGCTCAACCGTTCAAACCCACCATAACCATCATGCAAACTCCGTGGAATGAAAACACCAAGCTCATGCACATCGGGATTAAAGGGTTTGATGTGCCCGTGACCGAGCAACCAAAAGCCAACCTTGTGTTTTTGTTGGATGTATCGGGTTCCATGAGTTCACCGGATAAATTGCCGTTACTAATCAAATCGTTCCGTTTGTTGCTTCAAAAGCTGAATCCAACGGATACGGTGTCGATTGTGACCTATGCCGGACGGGCGGCAACCGTGTTGGAGCCGACTTTGGCATCCAACCGTTCTGCTATCATTTCAGCTTTGGAAAACCTGCGAGCGGGTGGTTCCACTGGCGGTGCGCAGGGAATTGAACAGGCCTATCGCCTGGCTGCGCAGAACTTTGTGAAAGATGGCGTTAACCGGGTGATGCTGGCGACGGATGGAGATTTCAACGTGGGGATTTCTGACCCTGAACAGTTAAAAACCTTTATTGCCGAGAAGCGCAAAAGCGGAATTTATCTTTCTGTGTTCGGTTTTGGCCGGGGCAATTATAATGATGCGTTGATGCAGTCACTGGCGCAAAACGGTAACGGGCAGGCGGCCTATATTGATACGCTTTCCGAAGCACAAAAATCGCTGGTTGAAGAAGCCGGGGGCACGTTGTTCCCGATTGCCACGGATGTGAAAATCCAAATGGAATTCAATTCGGCAAAAATTTCCGAGTATCGCCTGATTGGCTATGAAACCCGTGCTTTGAAGCGGGAAGATTTCAACAACGACAAAATTGATGCAGGTGATATTGGTTCCGGCCACACAGTTACCGCGATTTATGAGCTAACCCCGGTGGGCAGTCCGGCGGTTTTGAACGACCCGCTTCGCTATGGCAAAAAAGCAAAAACCGATGATAGCCCCTATGGCGAAATAGGGTTTCTGAAAATGCGCTATAAGTTGCCGGGAGAGAGTAAAAGCAAATTGCTCAATACGCCGGTGACAATGGTCGATCCGGCAAGCTCTAAACCCGCCTTTTCGCAAGATGCCACCTTCGCAACAGCGGTTGCCGCGTTCGGGCAGAAATTGCGGGGTAATTTATCTCTCAGCGATTATTCTTATGAGGATATTGCCGAATTGGCGACCAGCGCAAAAGGCACTGATAAGTTCGGCTACCGCAGTGCTTTTATTCAACTGGTGCGTATGGCAGGCTCGCTTTCTAAGTAGTTAAATTGGAAAATTCGGTGGCTGAATTGGAAGCTGAAAGAATTGAGAAAGAGGCACGGGTTCTGCTCGCGCCTTTTGGGCTTTTACCTTTGGGGTGGTTCAAACTGAAAGACGGGAAACCCTCTCTTTTAGTGGGGAATATTGGCAGCAGCTTATGGTCCGCATTTTCATCCTCAACAGAAATTCAAGATGGCAGGCCGGATGGGATGGACCGCTGGACAAGCTGGATTATCAATCCAATCGCCAAACAACTGGAGGCAAATGCGCGGTTTCCGTTTGGAGATAAAGTCTGGCCGTTTCAACAATACGCCAGGCAGGCGATGGGCATACGCCAATCGCCCATCGGATTGTTGA
>QILU01000059.1 GCA_003233475.1 Ahrensia sp. | reverse complement strand
ATCAGAAAAACCGGGTTGTGAATATCAAGACCAAACGGTTTGATATTATCCTGACCAATTTTGTAATCGGTCTTGACTTCATCAGACATAACACCCTCCTCAAGATCATTCGTCCGTGTATCAATGAGAACCCGCATTTTGTTGTTGCTTTTGAGCACAGGTTTCCATCGCCCGAGCCGCAGGTGCGACTAAAGACTAACGTGAGAGAAAATCGGAAATTACGCCAAAATGACTGATTCAAGTGTCATTTGCGACAGGTTAGGAGCCCGTCAGGTCCCGCAGGACATGTCCTGTCCGCAACACATTGGCGACTTGATCTTGCCATGGCCATTGGGACATTCAGAGATTTGCACGCTGTTTCCGTCATCAAGCGACAGGCTGCCATCCACCAGCGGCGCATCACATTTTCCGCAAGAAGCATTAACACTCATCCCGCATTTTGAACATTCATAAGTGGCCATTGGCTTTACTCCCGGTTGGTTTTTGATCGGGGAAGTGTAACAGGCAGGTGGCGATTTTTGCAAGCAGGGGTTGGCGCAAATACCCGCAATTGCTTCGAACATGTCGATAAAAGTAGATTCTATCGACACATTCCGGTGATGTGTCGATGAGATAACGGTTCGTAGGGTGCAATGCATTGCACCATTGTTTTAAGGTGAGTAGTATTTTCGTTTTGAGGATAGAAATAAAGCATGGCTGTAAACAAAGACTCATCAGAAGTGGTCGAATTCATGACTGTTTTTGCGCGGCTTAGAGATTGGCTGGATGATGAGCCTGAAGGTCTCTATGAGTTGGCGATTGACGGGGAAGATGCGCCTTTAAAGGAGCTTTGCAGCAAAGTATATTGGGCCGCTTTTTTTATAACCAGATCGAACAAAAGCCGGAGAGAACTTTTCGCTTCTCCAGTGGATCCCAATGTCATTGAAATATGGAAAATTTATGAGAACCGGTATGAGGAAACCGTGGGCAAAATAGTATTTGTCGAACTTCACAACGCGTTGCTAGATTTGCCCGGGCAATTGCAAAACGACGATGGACCCATTCCAACGCCGCTTGAAATTGCATGGAGTAATGCTGATTGGGAGGCGGGCGAAAGAGTAAATGAATTGCAAGTGGCGCTAGAGTTTGTTTCAGAAGAACTTGATAATGACTGTTCAATGCGTGACGAGGATTATACCGCACGAATTCAAGAAAGCCTTGAGGTGTGGAAAACGCTTCGATTTGAAACGGGCTTGGATTTTCGCGGAATTTTCAGGAGAAGAGAACTTATACCGTTTACCCTTATTCCGCGTCACGTCGCAAATAAAGAGGTGGACAAGAACAAGCTGACCCTGATTGATTTGTTGCAACAAGCACAAGAAGCTTTCATTTTTGGTACACCGTATGCCGCGTTGGCCCTTATGCGGGCAGTCTTGGAAACGGTTTTGCGCGATCACTATCTGGTAAAAGGAAGAGATTTGTGTGAGAGAATAAACAATTGCAAGGGGCTGCCAGAGAAAGTCAATCACCAAGCGTTGCACAGATTGCGGAAGCGTGGAAATCAGGTTGTTCATAAAAGAGACTCGGGATTAATGAAAGAATTTGTTGCATTTGAGATCCAGGGGCAGGAGTTAGAGGTGATGGCCCTACTCAATCAACTGAGACACTTAATTGAAAACGCCCCCAATCGGCGCAATTAATTGCGCCCTACACCGGGATAAAATGCACAATGATGGTTTTCCGCATATCGTAGGGTGCAATGCATTGCACCGAACCAATTCTCAGCTATACTCCGCCAATGCCAAATTATCGCCGCGCATTTATTCCAGGTGGTTGCTGGTTTTTTACCGTTAATCTGCAAGACCGCAAATCCGGCTTGCTGGTGGACCGTGTAGAAAATCTGCGCGCAGCCTACAAGGAAACCCAAATTCGTCACCCATTCCAAACCAATGCAATTGTCATCCTGCCAAATCACCTGCATGCGATCTGGACGTTGCCGCATGGTGATGCAGATTTTTCTATGCGCTGGCGCAGGATAAAATCGCTTTTTTCAAAGAGTATTTCCGCAAAAGAACCACGCTCTGACACTCGCATAAAGCGCGGCGAACGCGGCATTTGGCAACGCCGGTTTTGGGAGCATGCAATTCGGGATGAAACCGACTACGAGCGACACATACACTACTGCTACGGCAACCCGGTGAAACACGGATTGGTGAAAAACATCATCGACTGGCCGCATTCTTCTTACCACCGCGATGTAAAAGCCGGATTGTATCCGGGCGAGCTTTGCGGCGAGATCGACCTCGATTTCAATTTCGGAGAGTAATCTGACCCAATCGGCGCAATCAATTGCGCCCTACACGGGGATAAAACGCACAATGATGGTTTTCCGAAATTGGCAAAAGTTAGAAGAAAAAGGCACTAAATTTGTAAATTGGACACTGTGGCTGGCACAAATTTTTGGTTTTGGTTCCTACACAGCTTTTGTCGTTGGAAGCTACTATGGCGGGTTAGCCATGACAGCCGGGTAATTTTAATAAAAATATTCGGAGAAAAACCACCCTCAATCGGCGCAATTAATTGCGCCCTACGTGGGGATCAAACACGCGATGATAATGTTCCGGAATTTGTAGGGTGCAATGAATTGCACCAACCCTACCCCACCACCTTCAATCCAAACGTAAACACAAAGGCTGTTTCCTTTAACTGCTCAAACCTCCCCGGCATGCCTGCATGCCCGGCGTCCATAATCGTTTTCAGCAGCAATAAATTCTCATCGGTTTTTTTCTCGCGCAATGTTGCTACCCACTTGGCTGGTTCCCAATAGGTCACGCGTGGGTCGGTAAGGCCACCGACCGCCAGAATGTGGGGGTAATCCTTTGCCGAAACGTTATCGATGGGGGAATAGGAGGCGATGTAGTCGTAAGCCGCTTTGTCCTCAATCGGGTTGCCCCATTCGGGCCATTCCGGTGGGGTGAGGGGGAGGGTGTCATCGAGCATTGTGGT
>QILU01000042.1 GCA_003233475.1 Ahrensia sp. | reverse complement strand
TGGCGATTTGCGGGACGAGTTCTCGCAGACGGTGAATTTCGCGCAGGGCTGCTTCATATCCAACTTCGATCGCCTCATCAGCCCGGTGAAATTCAGCCAGGCCAATATCACCCACGGAAGGACGAATGGAAATATCCGGCGGGTCCCCGGCCAATCGGGAACGGGCGATGCGATCTTGAATTATATTGAACGCCTCAACCATAACACCGGTAACGCCCAGGGCTTTTCCCAGTCGATGGGCTTTTGATCTGGCCGGCTTGCGCGGTTTTCCCGGATTGATTGGAATCGTTTGCTCGGCTTCCAACTGGTCGGCGCTGGCGTCGCGCACCACGGTTCCCCGGCCAAAAACATCGGAACTTAAATTCACCGCCACAACCGCATCAGCCTCAAACGCACGGCATACGGAAACCGGAACAGGATTAACCAGTGCCCCGTCGACCAGAAGCCGGTTGCCAATTGCCACCGGTTCAAAAATCCCCGGAAGGGCATAGGATGCGCGCATGGCGTCAATCAGCGGCCCCTGGGTAAGCCATATTTCATGGCCGGTATTGATTTCGGTCGCAACGCATACCAGGCGGTTCTGGAGATTTTCTACGCGAATTTCCCCCAAATGTTCTTCCATCTTCTCGGCCAGTTTGTAACCGGAAATAAGACCGGAACCGCGCAGGCTGATATCGAGCAGGCCCATAATGCGCCTCGGCGTTAAACTGCGGGCAAATTCTTCCAATTCATCAAGCTTACCGGCCAGATAACAACCGCCCACAAGCGCGCCAATTGAAGTGCCGGCAATCATTTTGATGGGGATTTTCGCTTCATGCAGGGCGCGAAGCGTGCCAATGTGAGACCATCCACGCGCAACCCCGCCACCCAACGCCAGCGCAATTCCGCTTGCAGGGTTTCCCGTTCCGTGACCGGGTACGGATGATGCAGTGTTATCGCTCAGTTTTACGTCGAGCATGGTTTTGTCCCTTTATCCCACCATCATCATGGAGCAAATCCCTAACGAATTGATGAAAATTAGTGCTTTAAGTTTTGTAAATATCCTTTGGATCAAACAGGGGCTTGTCACCGCTGGATTCCAAAGTAATTTTGCCATCCCTATCTACCACCTTGCGGTAAAAGCAGCTTTTTTGGCCTGTGTGGCAGGCAGCGCCGTGGCCTTTTGGGATGACAGAAAGCCAGAGCGTGTCCTGATCGCAATCAATTCGGATTTCCTGCACGGTAAGAACGTTTCCCGATGTCTCGCCCTTGTGCCAGATTTTTGCGCGGGAACGGCTGTAAAAATGAGCCTCCCCACTGTTCAATGTCAGGCGCAGGGCCTGCTCATTCATGTGCGCCACCATGAGAAGTTGGCCCGTCTCAAAATCAGAAACAACAGCCGTTATCAGCCCGGAGCTGTCAAAGCGCGGCAGGAATTCGCTTCCGGCTTCCCGTTCTTGTTTGGGTGTTTCGTCATTTGGCACGGGGCGTCAGTCCGTTTCTTTGGTGAGCATCATGAAATGTACCTGCTCTTTCGTATCGTCCTTGAAAGCACCGGTGAAGGTAGTGGTCATGGTGGTTGACCCCTGCTTGCGAACGCCGCGCATGGACATGCACAAGTGCTCGGCTTCAATCAGCACCGCAACACCGCGCGGCTGCAACACATCTTGAATAGTGTGGGCAATTTGCGCCGTGATGCTTTCCTGGGTTTGCAAACGATGAGCAAAAATATCCACCACCCGGGCAATTTTGGAAAGTCCCAAAACCCGGCCATCGGGCAAATAGGCCACATGGGCTTTACCGATTATTGGCACCATGTGGTGTTCACAGTGGGAATGGAAGGATATGTCTTTGACGATGACCATATCATCATAACCGGCGACTTCATCGAAGGTGCGGCCCAGAATTTTAGCCGGGTCTTCACGATAGCCGCTGAACAATTCGCCATAGGCTCTTGCGACCCGGGCAGGGGTTTCCAGCAATCCTTCGCGTGCCGGATCATCCCCGCTCCATAACAGCAGGGTACGCACCGCCTCTTCCGCCTCTTCACGGGTGGGGCGGGAGATGGTCTTATTCGGTTTGTTTTTCACAACAGACAATTTTGCCTTATCGACAATTTGATCCATGGAAGCTTCCAATAACAGCCGGGTTTGAAGGAGGGGTGTTAAACTAGGGTTTGAATTACTGCGCTACAGGTTTAATATAGGATAAACCCCCGCTCTGCCAAGAGGGTAATCAAGAGGGGCAATTGTTTACAATGGTTGACCCATTTATTGACTGCGTCAAATGAAAGCCGATCGACAAAATGAGCATTAGTGCAATCTACAACAGTAAAATTCTTGAATATGCCGGCAATATTGGTCGAATTGGGCATTTGGATTCCCCCGATGGGGTGGCTAAAGCCCATTCCAAACTGTGCGGCTCTACGGTTAGTGTGGAAATCAAGTTGGCCGATGGGGTGGTGAGCGAATATGCGCAGGACGTGAAAGCCTGCGCCTTGGGACAGGCTTCGTCCGCAATTCTGGCAAAAAATGTGGTGGGAAGTTCCCTGGAAGAATTGCGAAAGGTGCGCGCCGAAATGCTCGCCATGCTAAAACAAAACGGGCCAGCGCCCGGGGGGAAATTCACTGAGCTTAAATTTCTTGAACCGGTCCGGGAATACCGCGCCCGCCATGCCTCAACCATGTTGCCGTTTGATGCGGTGGTGGAGGCCGTTGAACAGGCAAAGCAAAAGGCTGGAGCCGTTGCCTGATAAAAATGCAACATCAGGCAACAGGCGAAACTACACCCGAAACTATGGTGGGCCATGGAAACGCACCCCAGGGCGATTGTTGGGTGTGGGGCTTGTGCGATTTTATCAACTCACCCTGTCAGGTTTTATCGGCAATTCCTGCCGCCACCTGCCCACCTATGAGGCAATCGCGCGCCATGGGCTGATGAGAGGCGGATGGATGAGCGCCAAACGGGTGGCACGGTGCAACCCCTGGAAAAGCTTAGGCGGAACCCACGGTCACGACCCGGTGCCGGATTGATTGTGAAATAACGATCGATAGCATATTACAAATAAATTCCGCTTCTTGACCTGTATGAAATTAATTTGTAATATATGTATTTAAGCCTTTTTGTGATCAAGGCGGCCAACCATGAGCATCAATCCGGTCCATGGGTGAAAGGACGAGCACATGACTGAATTAGCAATTAAAGAGACGGCGGTATCAAGACTACTGGCGGGCCTAAAAGAATATGGCGGCCTGAAAGGCCGTGACATTGCCAATATCGTGGGGGTATCGCCGCCTACAGTTTCGCGTTGGAGCAAAGGTGAAGGCGGGCCGACAATTGAAAAACAGACCACCATTGCAGAACTGCGATGGGTGGCCGAACGCCTTTCTGATTTTTATGAACCTGACGAGGTACGCCTTTGGCTGCAATCGCCGCACCCGCAAATGGATGGCCAGAAGCCATATGATCTGATCAATGCGAGTCGCACCAGTGAAGTGCTGGAAGTGATCGAACGCCTCGATAGTGGGGTCTTTCTGTAAAATGGCAGATTGGGGGCGGGTGCATGACGATC
>QILU01000145.1 GCA_003233475.1 Ahrensia sp. | reverse complement strand
TGGATTTGCTTGTTCAGGCAATCGGTAACAAGTTTGCGATGAGCTTAAAGTCAGTTGATGAAACGGTAGAAATCGTGAACAACAGGCTTGAAGCAAACAATTAGAGCTGCTCAGCGTTTCATGGAAACGCTGAGCAGCTCTAAGGTATTATTTTTACGCGGTTCTTTATTCTTTTGATGATTTCATTAAAAGGGGAACGGCTCTAAGAAAGCGCGGATATGAAAGCTCTTGAAGGCATTAAAATTCTGGATTTCACCCACGTTCAGTCCGGCCCCACATGTACTCAATTGCTGGGTTGGTTCGGGGCCGACGTGATAAAAGTCGAGCGCCCGGGGGTGGGGGATGCAACGCGCAACCAACTGATTGATGTGCCGGGTGCCGACAGTTTATATTTCACCATGCTCAACCACAACAAGCGCTCGATCACCCTGAACACCAAGAATGAAACCGGTAAGCAGGTGTTGGAGCGGCTGGTTAAGGAGTGCGATGTGCTGGTGGAAAATTTTGCGCCCGGCGCGCTGGATCGCATGGGGTTCTCGTGGGAGCGGATTCAGGAATTGAACCCGCGCATGATCATGGCTTCCATTAAAGGGTTTGGCCCGGGGCCGTATGAGGATTGTAAGGTTTATGAAAACGTTGCCCAGTGCACCGGTGGGTCAGCTTCCACAACCGGGTTTCTGGACGGCCCGCCGATGGTCACAGCGGCGCAGATTGGTGACAGCGGAACGGGGTTGCATCTTTGTCTTGGTATCGTGGCAGCGCTTTTTCAGCGCGAAACAACCGGGCGGGGGCAAAAAGTTCTGGCCGCCATGCAGGACGGGGTGTTGAACCTTTGCCGGGTAAAGCTGCGCGACCAGCAACGGCTGCAAAAAGGCCCGTTGGAAGAATACAGCCAGCATGGCCAGGGGATTGAATTTGGCGATGCAACACCGCGTGCCGGGAACGATTCCGGCGGCGGGCAGCCCGGTTGGATTGTGAAGTGCAAAGGCTGGGAAACCGATCCCAATGCCTATGTTTATTTCGTTACCCAGGCCGCGGTCTGGGACAAGGTTTGTGAAGTAATTGGCCAATCGGATTGGATAACCGATCCCGAATATGCAACCCCGAAAGCGCGGCTCAATAAGATCGCCGCAATCTTCGATCGCGTCGAAGAATGGACAATGACAAAAGACAAGTTTGAGGTTATGGAAATCTGCAACCCGCTCAACATTCCCTGCGGGCCAATTCTTTCCATGAAGGAGTTGGCGGAGGAACCCTCTTTGCGCAAAACGGGCACAATTGTGGAACTGGATCACCCCAAACGGGGCAAATATTTGAGTGTCGGTTGCCCGATAAAAATGTCAGATTCTCCAGTGGAAGTGACCCGCTCGCCCTTGCTTGGGGAGCACACGCAAGAAATTCTAAGTTCCGTTCTTGGTTATAATAAAAATGAGATTGAAGAAATCCAATCATCAGGCGCGATTGGCGAGTTGTCGGACAGTTGAGAAACGCGCTGCCGAGCCAAAACCTGTAAAAACAGATGAAAAGTGTTTCTTCCATTTGTCAGGCAGCAATTAATTGTCCAATATGAATTCAAATTCTGTTGCTTCGGGAGGAACGCATGAAAAAGATCTGGCTTAAGAGTTACCCAAAGGGAGTGCCGGCCGAGGTGGATGCCAGCCAATATAATTCACTGGTGGATTTGCTGGAGGAGAGTTTTCAAAAATACAGCGACAACAACGCTTATATCCTGATGGATAAGGGGCTTACCTATGGCGAGATGGATGACGGATCCAAAGCCATGGCGGCTTATCTGCAAAGCCTGGGCTTGAAGCAGGGGGATCGGGTGGCAATTATGATGCCGAATGTTTTGCAATACCCGATTGCGCTGGCAGGAATTTTGCGCGCCGGGATGATCGTGGTGAACGTGAACCCGCTCTACACCCCGCGCGAATTAAAACATCAGCTTAATGATTCCGGCTCCAAAGCCATTATTATATTGGAAAACTTTGCCGCCACCCTGGAGGCGGTTATTCAAGAAACCGATATTAAGCACACAATGGTGGCTTCCATCGGCGAAACATTGGGCTTTCTAAAAGGTTCCATTGTGAATTTCGTAATTCGCACCGTGAAAAAAGCGCCGGCCATAGAAAATACAACCAGGCCATTGCCATAGGCCAGGGTTCGAACTTCACCAAGCCAAAAATTTCCCCCGATGACGTGGCGATTTTGCAATATACCGGAGGCACGACCGGCCTGTCCAAGGGCGCAACCCTATTGCACAAAACGATTGTTGCGGCGGTGTTGGCCTCTGAGGCCTGGGTGCAACCGGCGTTGGATCGAAATCCGCCAAAAGGCCAGATAACCTACATTTGCGCCCTGCCACTGTATCATGTGTTTGCGTTGATCTCTTGTGCTTTGCTTTCCATGCGCACGGGTGGTCTGAATGTCCTCATTCCCAATCCGCGGGACATGGATGCGAGCGTTAAGGAAATGGCCAAATACGATTTCCATTTTCTGCCAGCGGTGAACACTCTTTTCAATGGATTATTGAATAATCCGGAGTTTGCGAAGTTGGATTTCTCCCATCTGTGCAATTTGCGAAGTTGGATTTCTCCCATCTGTGCAATTCGACCGGTGGCGGAATGGCGGTTCAATCTTCTGTGGCACAGGAGTGGTTTGAGATGACGGGTTGTGCAATTTGCGAGGGCTATGGGTTGTCAGAAACGTCATCCGGTATCACCTGCAACCCGACCGATCTGAAAAAATTTACTGGCACGATTGGCCTGCCACTACCGGGTGTGGATGTTAAAATTCTCGGTGAAGATGGCAAAGAGGTGGAACTGGGAGAGCGTGGGGAAATTGTGATCAAAGGCCCTCAGGTAATGGATGGGTATTGGGAAAACCCGAAAGCCACCAAGGAATCCATGACCAAAGACGGATATTTCAAGTCTGGTGATGTGGGGGTGATGGACAAAAAAGGTTATCTCAAAATTGTCGATAGAATTAAGGACATGATCCTTGTTTCAGGCTTCAATGTTTATCCCAATGAAATTGAAGAAGTGGCCACCAGCCATCCAGGTATTTCGGAGGCAGCGGTTGTCGGTGTGCCGGACAAAAAAACCGGCGAAGCAGTGATGTTGTTTGCCATTCGCAAAGATCAATCAGTTACCGAAGAGGAACTTCGGAAATATTGTAAGGGCAAATTGGCCGGGTATAAAAAACCGCAATTTGTGGAGTTCCGTGATGATCTGCCGCGCACTAATGTGGGTAAAGTTCTGCGCCGGGAGTTGCGTGATGAAGCGGTAAAAATGATGGCGTCGAAGTAGTGGGGTGTCCTGGGAGTTTTGCATCCGGCTCCCTCTTCTCCCCGCAGGGGAGAAGGATACGAAGACTTATCGAGCACAGCGAGATTTAGTCGCAGTTGGATGAGGGGGATGGGAATTTGAGTTGTAATTCTAGATCAGATTGTAGTCCCCCTCATCCGCCCTTCGGGCACCTTCTCCCCCGCAGGGAGAAGAGGAACCTAGCCAATGTTAATTTCAATAATGGCTTACCCGGGGTCAATTCTATTCCTAACTATACCCTCGTCTGTTAAAAACGGGGACGGTGGATATGCGCCAATCGTTCACTCCAGCAGGCTCGGCCCTTAGTCATTTGTCGTTAGGTCTTGAGCCAACATTAGGGCGTTTCCATCGGGGTCGTAGAATGTTGCTGTTTTTACCATGCCTTCCACCACGATGGTTGCGCCGTCGAATTTTACCCCGGCTGTTTCCAATGCTTTGCGGGCAGAATTGATGTCTGCGATTCCAAACACTGGCACCGAATTTCCAGGGCTTGGCTCGCTCTGCTCGCCCAGACCCAACGTAACACCCTCAGTGTTCGTATTAAGCTCACTCCAGCCTGCGTCGTCGGCGTGATACAAAAGATCGAAGCCGAGCTTTTCGGAGTACCATTGAGCGCTGGCATGGCGATCCTTCACAGACAAGGCGATGGTGATCGTGTTATCTACGGATACGAGTGGCATGGTGCTTTCCTTTGGAGTGAAAATATATATACTATACTTTATGCACATAAATAATCTTGTCAAGATAACATCACGGGCCTGGTCGTTGAGCATCCTCTCTTTGATGCAGGAGGGTATTGTGGGGCGCCAATCTTCGCTGCTCTCGGCATCGGGGGCAGGGCGCACCGCATTTGCCCAGAGTTTGGAACATCTGATTGATCTTGGGCTGGTGGAAAGAAATACCGGCCACGGCCATCCGTTAAGGCCTGAGTATTGTTTGACGCAAAATGGAGCGGAGGTTGCAAAAATCGCCAGTAAAATAAAAAGTGCAGTTCCGCAACTCCCCGAGCGGGCATTGCTTCGCCGAGCCTGGACTGTGCCCATTCTGGCTGTGAGCCATAAGCCTTTGTATTTTACCGACATCAAGAAGCAGTTGGGTTCGATTACCGATCGTGCTTTATCCCAATCCTTAGAGCGGTTGCATGGGCAAAACTGGTTTATTCGGACAGTCAACAGAACAAACCGTCCACCGCGAGCGCTCTACCAGGCGGTCAATGCCGGGGCGATGATCAGTCAGGCGGTTGGGTTGCGAGCAGTAGAAAAGGGGTGAGTGGTTGACGTTTTATTCTTACTCTCAACTTCCCATAAGGAGGAGGAGAGACCTGGATAAAAAACATCTCCACTACCATTAGCCTCTCAGCGCCTTGCGTGCTAGGCGGGGTGTAACGCGATTTTACCAGTTATATCCCCATGAGCGAAGAAGAAAATCCCAACAACACACCGGAAGTGGCAGAGACAATCTACACCGAATACGGTGTGGTGCTGGAATCGTTTGTTGGAGAAATCGAAAAAGCGATTGAGGCGGGCGACCGGGATGCAGTTCGCAATGCGCTTGTGGATCTGCACGAGTCTGAAGTTGGGGATATCCTTGCCGCAGTCGAAGAGGAGAACCGGGGCAAGCTGGTGGAGCTGGCTGGGGATGTTTTCGATTTCGCTGCACTCACCGAAGTTGATGAGGCCATTCGCGTCGACATCATCGACAATCTGCCCAACGCGCAGGTTGCCAAGGCCGTTCGGGAATTGGATTCCGATGATGCGGTTTTCATTCTCGAAGATCTGGAAAGCGAAGAGCGCGAGGATATCCTTTCGCAAATTCCGTTCCAGGAACGCATCCGGTTGCGCCGTTCGCTGGACTATCCTGAAAACACCGCCGGTCGGCGAATGCAGACGGAATTTATTGCGGTTCCCCCATTTTGGAATGTGGGGCGGGCGCTGGACTATCTTCGTTCCGATGAAAACCTGCCGGAACACTTTACCGAAATTTTCACCGTTGACCACCGCTTTAAGATGGCCGGGATTCTATCCTTGGACAAATTGCTGCGGGCCGGGCGCGATGTGGTAATCGGGGATATTCACGAGACCAATGCCCACCCGATCAAAGCGGAGTTGGATCAGGAGGAAGCGGCCAAGATATTTGAACAATATGATCTGCTTTCCGCCCCGGTGCTGGATGAAAATGAACGGCTGGTGGGGGTGTTGACCATTGATGATGTGGTGGACGTTATTCAACAAGAAGCAGCGGAAGATAT
>QILU01000206.1 GCA_003233475.1 Ahrensia sp. | reverse complement strand
GCTTTCGATTGATTTGCGGGTGCAAAATTTCATTCGTGAAACGCTGGTGGAAGCGATGGAAAAATACCGGGCGATTGCAGCTGCCGGGGTGGTGTTGAATGTGCGCACCGGCGAAATTATCGGGATGGCATCGCTCCCGGATTATAATCCCAACAACCCGGTGGATGCTTTGAAAAAAGATCGGTTTAACCGAATGTCTGCAGGGTTGTTTGAAATGGGTTCTACTTTCAAGACCTTCACCACTGCCATGGCTCTGGACAGCGGGAAAGTGACCCTGAACAGCCGATTTGATGCGCGCAAACCAATCAAGATTGGCCGGTTTTCGATCAAGGATTTTTACGGTAAAAAACGCATTTTAAGCGTGCCTGAAGTGTTTATTTATTCTTCCAACATCGGTACCGCAAAAATGGCTGATGTTGTGGGAATAGAAGCACATCAGGAATTTCTTACACGTATGGGATTACTAACAAAAATGACGGGCCTGGAACTGCCTGAAATTGCGATCCCAACCCAGCCAAAGAAATGGAAGAAGGTCAATTCGATTACCATTTCATACGGCCACGGGATTTCCACTACACCGCTGCAAACCGCGGTTGCAGCAGCTGCGGTGGTGAACGGTGGCAAGCTTATTCCGCCGACATTGTTTCCGCGCACGCAAGCGCAGGCAAATGAACTTGCCAAGCAGGTTATTAAACCCGCCACCTCAGACATCATGCGCTATTTGATGCGGCTGAATGTGTTGAAGGGTTCTGGAAAGCGCGCCGAGGTGCCCGGGTATTTGGTGGGGGGTAAAACCGGCACGGCCGACAAGGTTGTAAACGGCAGATATTCAAGTTCGGTAAGGTTTAATTCCTTCCTTTCCACATTCCCGACGAATGACCCTAAATATGTGGTGTTGGTGATTATTGATGAGCCGAAACCAGAAGAGGGAAACCGCTTCGCAACGGCGGGACCCATGGTTGCCAATATTGTTCGTCGTTCAGCGCCAATATTGGGTGTCGCTCCGGATTTTCGTGTTCGTGATACCGCCATTTTGTCGGCGTACCGGCGTTAAAGAATTAGCGGAATGGATCGCGCAAATGCTGCTTAGCGACTTGATTGAACCCGGTGAAAAGCCAGATCGTCCGGATCGTGATGTGGAAATCACCGCCATCACGGTTGATTCGCGCAAGGTAAAACCGGGAACACTTTTTGCGGCAATGCCGGGCACAAAAGTTGATGGGGCTTCATTTATTCCAGCCGCTCTCGCTGCCGGTGCGAGCGCAATTCTGATTGATGAAAAGATAGAAATAGAAACCGGCGATGTTCCCCTTGTTCGCAGCCCCGACCCACGCCGCGAGGTGGCATTGATGGCGGCAAAATTTACGCCAAATCAGCCCCGCATTATGGCGGCCATAACCGGCACGGCGGGCAAGACTTCTGTTGCGTCTTTCTTGCGCCAGATATGGGAAAGTTGCGGCGAGCAGGCTGCGATGATTGGCACCACGGGAGTGTTTGCCCCGGGACGTGCGGACTATGGATCGCTGACTACGCCGGATCCGGTTCGCCTGCACGAATTGTTGAATGAGTTGGCAGGCGATGGTGTTAGCCATTGCTCCATGGAAGCTTCTTCCCACGGATTGGATCAACGAAGATTAGACGGGGTGCGGTTAGCGGTTGGCGGGTTCACCAATCTGGGCCGGGATCATCTGGATTACCACGCTTCCATGGAAAAATATTTGAGCGCAAAAATGCGGTTGTTTGATACCCTGTTGGAGACCGGACAGTCGGCCATCATATTTGCCGATGACCCCTATTCCCAAGCCGTTATGGAAACAGCCAACGGGTGCGGGCTTGATGTTAAAACGGTTGGGCGGGGCGGCAATTATCTGGCGTTAAAACGGGTTGAGCAACATCGCTATAACCAGGTGGGGGAGGTTGAATTTAAGGGCGAATTATATCGTGTGGAATTGCCGTTTGCGGGGGAATTTCAAATGTCGAATGCTCTCGTTGCAGCTGGAATGGCCATCGCCACGGGATCAGAAGAAAATGCAACCTTTGCTGCGTTAGGAAATCTGAAAGGGGCATCGGGGCGGTTGGAGTTGATTGGAAAAACCGGGCAGGGCGCTCCGGTCTATGTGGATTATGCCCATAAGCCGGATGCGCTGGAAAATGTGTTGCAGGCCCTGAAACCCTACACAACGGGAAATCTTGTAGTGGTGTTTGGTTGCGGTGGTGACCGGGATCAAGGTAAACGGCCCATCATGGGTGAGATTGCAAACCGTCTGGCGGATCGGGTGATTGTTACTGACGACAATCCGCGCACAGAAGACGCAAGCCAAGTGCGTTCAGAAATTCTCAAAACCGCGCCGGGGGCAATGGAAATCGCCGACCGCGAAGAAGCAATAAACCATGCGGTGCAAAATTTAAGTGAAGGTGACACCCTGGTCGTTGCCGGTAAGGGGCATGAGGAAGGGCAGGTTGTGGGGACAAAAACGCTGCCGTTTTCAGACCATAAGGTGGTTGCGGCCGCATTGGAAAAAACTCAACTGGAGAATTCCCAATGAGCGGTTGGTTGTGGTCATTGGAAGAAATGAACCGGGCCATGGGTGCGGAATCTGTTGGGAGCGCCCCTGAAGGTATTGGCGGATTGTCGATTGATACCCGCTCGATTGTTCAGGGGGAGGCGTATTTCGCCATAAAGGGCGATGTGCATGATGGGCATAAATTTGTTGCCAATGCCCACGCATCCGGTGCCGCAGTTTCAGTGGTAGCCAAAAACCGGGTCGATCAGTTGGAAGGGGATACGGGGCCACTTCTGGTGGTGGATGAAGTGCTACCGGCGCTGGAAAGACTGGGCAGCGCTGCGCGTTTGCGTACAAGCGCAAAAATTATTGCGGTGACTGGGAGTGTGGGGAAAACCACCACAAAGGAAGCACTGCGCACGGCGCTTACTCCGTCAGGAAAAGTGCACGCAGCGGTGGCCTCATTCAACAACCATTGGGGTGTGCCACTAACGCTCGCGCGGATGCCGGAGGATACAGACTTCGGCATTATTGAAATTGGCATGAACAATCCCGGCGAAATTACTCCCCTGGTAAAAATGGCGCGCCCCCATGTGGCGATAATCACCAATGTGGCAGCGGTGCATCTTGGCGCTTTCAAGAACGTAAGCGAAATTGCCCACGCCAAGGCAGAAATATTTGAAGGATTGGAACCGGACGGAAGTGCTGTTCTAAACGCAGATGATGAACATCTGGCGCTGCTGGAGGCACGGGCAAACGAATTGGGCATCGAGAATATTGTGCGCTTTGGCGAGGGTAAAAACGCGCAATCCCATTTGGATAAATTGGTTCTGCACGGGCGTTGCTCCTGCCTGACAGCCACAATCTTGGATGAGGCAGTTATGGTGAAAGTGGGCGCGCCGGGGCGTCACATGGCAATTAATGCATTGGCTGTTTTGGCCGCTGTAAAACTTGTGGGCGGGGATTTGGCAAAGGCTGGATTGGCGCTGGCTGACTATCAAGCTGTTAAAGGCCGGGGCCAGCAGCACAGATTGTCCTTCCCTCGAGATCGGGTGATCTTGATTGACGAAAGTTATAATGCCAATCCCACCAGCATGGAGGCTGCATTGGCTCTGCTGGCGAGCGCGAACGTAAAAGGCAGTGGAAGGCGTATTGCGGTGCTTGGGGACATGCTGGAATTGGGGCCCACATCTTCAAAGTTTCATGCCGAACTGGCCGGGGCGGTGATGGAAAACAGGATTGACCGGGTCTTCGTTGCGGGCCCTGAAATGAAGGCGTTGAACAAAGCTCTTAAGGGTAAGGTTGAATGCACCCATGGGGCTGATGTTGAAGCGTTGATGCCCCTGCTCATGGTAGAATTGCGCCCCGGAGATGCGGTGATGATTAAAGCTTCACTTGGAATGAAATTTGCCCAAATGGTGGATGGTTTGTTAGCCAAATATCCGCC
>QILU01000034.1 GCA_003233475.1 Ahrensia sp. | reverse complement strand
ATGGTCAGGCATCAACATGGTCATGAAGTCTTTGGCTTCACGGAAACCTGCTTCTCCAGAAACAAGAATTTCGCCGGTGTCCCCGTCATAAAGGTCACGGATAGAGCGTTTGATCAGGCTGCCTTCCTCATAAACGAGGCAAGGGGCAGTGGATTCAAGCGTTAACGTTCGCACGTTTTCCCAAAGGCGCATGAGATATTCAAAGTCGCGCTGAATTTCTTCAGGTGCAAGAGATGCCCCTGCGGTGCGCAATATCACCCCCATGCCTTGAGGAACCTCCAGAGCTGAGGCTACGGATTTCAATCGTTTCCGGTCGCCGGGGTTAGTTATTTTGCGGGAAATTCCTCCACCACGCGCCGTGTTTGGCATGAGCACTGAATAGCGCCCGGCGAGGGAAAGATAAGTTGTCAGGGCCGCGCCCTTGCTGCCCCGTTCTTCTTTTACCACCTGCACGAGAATAATTTGCCGGCGTTTGATGACCTCTTGAATCTTATAGTGACGGCGGCGGGTGCGGCGAGCTGGAACTTCTTCCATGGCGTCGCTGGAACCCAGGTCTTCAATTTTTCCGTTGCCTGCTTCATCATCGCCAGAGCCGTTCCCTTCCTTGTCGGCCTTTTTACCCTTGCGTGAGCGTGTGCGGGAACGGGAGCGGGACTTGGGCTTGCGCTCTTTTTTATCCTTGTCCTCGTTGCCATCTTCTTTAACGGCACTATCAGTTTCCAACTGGTTTTCGTCTTCGGATGCAGCTTCTTTGACGGGCTTTTCGGCTTTGGTTTTACTACGTGAAGTGCGTCGGCGGATTTTCTTTTTTTCTTCTTTAGGAGCTTCAGATGCAGGTTCATCTGAACCAGCATCAACTGCGGTATCCTCAACAGCCTCCGTTACCGTTTCGTCATCCACTTTCTTTTTGCGTGAAGTCTTGCGGCGCGGTTTCTTTGCTGCAGGTTTGGCGGAAACTTCGGCATCCTCGATGGCTGTTTCTGCTGCTGCTGCCTCAGGTTCTTTTTTCTTACGGCTGGTTTTACGTCGCGGTTTTCTGGGTGGTTCTTTGGCCGGTTCAGAAACCACGTCATCGTTTTCATTGTCTGCGGCCATTACTGTGTCGTCATTGTCGTCTTCTTCTGAAGCGGGTTCTTCATTTTCATTCGGCTCGTCGGTTTGTTCAGAAGCTTCAGAAGCCTTTTTACTCCGGCGGCGAGAACGCCGTTTGCGGGTTGGCTTTTCTTCAATTTCCTCAGCGGTTGGCTCGTCGCCATTCCCATTGTCATCTTCTGCAGCGGCAGCGGCGCGGGCATCTTCGGCTTCCGCATCAAGCAGCGCCTGGCGGTCTGCAACCGGGATTTGATAATAATCAGGGTGAATTTCACTAAAAGCCAAAAATCCGTGACGGTTGCCCCCGTAGTCGACAAATGCCGCCTGTAGGGAGGGTTCGACCCGGGTTATTTTTGCGAGATATATATTACCGCGAAGCTGAGTTTTGTGTTCAGATTCAAAGTCGAATTCATCGACACGGTTGCCTCGGACCATCGCCACCCGCGTTTCTTCCGGGTGGGAGGCATCTATGAGCATTTTGTTGTTTGCCATCGTATTGTCTTTCTGCAACCCAATTCCATGGCAAACAATCAGGAGCGCGCCGTGCCCCTAGCTTTGACAAGTGCAAAGCTAGGGGCGGCGGAGCGGCCAATTGAGTTCTGGTAATGGGGTTGTCTAAATTTGTGACCGGCAAACGGTGTCGGATATGCGTAGAATTGTTCTCGCCTATCAGTTGGTCAAGCGTGCGTGAAGCGGAATGCCTCAAAGGATGAGAACAGAACGGAGCACTTGATTGCATGATTGCATCAGCGGTGTTCCGGTTTCGATTCTTATGTATCGCCTGCGCCATAGTTTGTTCAGTCTATTGCCTAAAATATTCGCTTACGGGAGTACCGCAATCGAAAAGTGAATGCGTGGATTACACGCGCACCCTCGACCATTTTTGTGGTTTCGGGCTGTACCATCGCAGATCGCAAACCTGATTGTCTGGTTTGCCTGCAAATTCTAATTTCCGGCTTTAACGGAACCACTAAACGAGAAATCAGGGGAGGGGCTTTATTGCAAGTACCCGGACAAGACCGGATATGATTGTCATCAGAACTTGCAGCATGTGTCTTTAGTTTGCGGGTGGTTTTGTTACCCTGACAGTGCTGCGAAAAATGGGATGACTAAAACTGTTTCCCCGGCTTAAATCTCTTGATCCAACTAAATTGCCGCAATTCAGATGTAGGCGTGGAAGCATTGAAACACAAGCACGATTTTGCATCAAAATTTGTTCGGCAGGATAATTGTAAAAAAGACACACGATTCAGTACTAAGAGCCTGTGTGGTTTACAAGGTTACCAGACATTAACTATGAATCGTTTAGAGTTCGTGAAATTCAAGGCATTCGGGGTTAAATACGAAATGGGTGATCCCATACCAAAGCAATTTTCAAATAAATTTGGTTTGGTCCAGGTGCGGTTGCTGTTGCTGATTCTCGCCTTTCTGGGAGCATTTGCCTCCCCACCCTCAAATGCTTCTGCGCAAACCCTGGAGCCGGCTATCGCGTTTGCTGCACGCATTGTGGGGGATCAAAACAGGGCCAGGCTTATTGTTGATTTCAACCGGAATGTTTCCTTCGACGCTTACGTGCTGGACGACCCAAAACGGGTTGTGATTGAACTTCCCGAAACACTGTTCAGTCTGGATAGCAAGACAAAGAAGCTGCCTGATTCTGTGGTTAGCAGTATTCGTTTTGGAACAATTGCTGCCGGCCAGTCGCGCATGGTTTTGGAGTTGTCCACCACTGCGACAATTGAAAAACAATATGTAAAGCAGCTGTCGAATGAATCCCGATATCGGCTGATTATTGATCTGGTAAAATCAACCAATCAGGAATTTGTAAAAGCGGTGCGGGTCATCAAGGCACCAAAGGCGCGTGTAAAGAATAAAACTCCATCACCGCAGCAATTCAAAATTGTGCT
>QILU01000107.1 GCA_003233475.1 Ahrensia sp. | reverse complement strand
CTTTTACATAACCCAACATACCGGCTTCGCCAAAGTACTCTTTCGCCAGATTATCCGTAGACAAAGCAGCCGTGTGGTAGGTTGGCAACGTAATCAGGTGGTGGAAAACACCGGCGCGTTTTGCGGCGTCAGCCTGGAAAGTGCGGATTTTTTCGTCCGCTTCAATGGCCAGCTTTGTCTCATCATAGCTGATGCCCATCAATTTTTCACGCTCATAAGAAGAGGTATCTGTGCCAGCCTCGTTCCATTCATCAAACACCTGTTGGCGAAAGTTAAGCGTCCAGTTGAAAGATGGTGAATTGTTGTAGACCAGTTTGGCTTCAGGGCATTGTTCCTTGATGCGATCAACCATTGCAGCAATTTGCTCCACATGGGGGCGTTCTGTTTCAATCCACAACAAATCAGCACCATTTTGCAGTGAGGCAATGCAGTCCATCACCACCCGATCTTCGCCGGTGTCCTTGCGGAATTCAAACAAATTGCTGGGCAGGCGTTTGGGGCGCATTAGTTTTCCACCCTGATTAATCACCACATCACCGCTGTTCATAGTGTCCGGGGTCACTTCTTCGCAATCGAGGAAGGAATTGTATTGATCCCCCAGATCGCCAGGTTCTGTGCTGACGGCAATTTGTTTTGTCAGCCCGGCACCCAGCGAATCCGTACGGGTAACAATTATTCCGTCATCAACACCCAGTTCAAGAAAGGCGTATCGGCAGGCGCGAATTTTTGCCAGAAAATCCTCGTGCGGTACGGTTACTTTGCCATCCTGGTGTCCGCATTGCTTTTCATCAGAAACCTGATTTTCAATTTGCAGTGCGCAGGCACCCGCTTCAATCAGCTTTTTTGCCAGCAGATAAGTCGCTTCTTCATTGCCGAAACCCGCATCAATATCAGCAATAATCGGTACCACGTGGGTTTCATATTCATCAATTTCTTTTTGCAACCGCTTGGCGGTAACTTCATCGCCATTGTCTTTGGCTTCATCCATTTGGCGAAACAATCCGCCCATTTCGCGGGCATCGGCCTGGCGTAAAAATGTGTAAAGTTCTTTGATCAAATCCGGAACGCTGGTTTTCTCATGCATGGATTGATCGGGCAGGGGGCCAAATTCCGAACGAAGGGCGGCAATCATCCACCCGGAAAGATAAAGGTAAGTGCCTTTGGTTGTTCCAAAATGCTTCTTTACCGAAATCATTTTCTGCTGGGCAATAAACCCGTGCCAGCAACCAAGAGACTGGGTGTATTCGCTTGTGTCCGCATCATAAGCCGCCATGTCCTTACGCATTACCCCGGCGGTATACTTCGCGATATCGAGACCTGTTTTGAACCGGTTTTGAGCGCGCATGCGGGCCACATATTCCGGGTTGATCGAATTCCAGGCACTGCCATTGGTACCGACCAGTTTGGATACAGCGTGAATGTCTTCGATGTAGGACATGAGATTGATGCCTTTCTTTTAATTGATATGGCGTTGGCCGCCATGACGTTGGCGGCCAACAAAGGAGGAAAACGTACCGGGCAATCAGCCCTTCACAATGACAGGAACCATCATGTCACCCCAGTTGCCGTCTCCACCGTGGTGGCGGGCGGACCGAACAAGTTCCACGCTCACTCCGGCTTCAACCGCGCGCATAACCGCGTGGTTCAACCGGTGCAGATCATTAGCCAGTTGGCGAATGGCGCTCTCCTGATCAGGGTTCACAACTGATTGACGTTCCGTGGACAGATTGGCGGCGCGTTCTTTAGCTTTTTTGATGGGAGTTATTGTCTCAGTCATGGCTTTGTTCCTTACAATTGGGGTTTCCGACATTTGGCGCCGGCAGTTTGTTTGCAATTGGCTTTTCCTGAATAACTTTGAAAAAACCGCTTGCGCTTTTGGGCTCTCCCGGCTCAACAGAATTTTTGTAAAAACTGTTGATTAAGTCCGAAAGAAAGCCGCTGAGTGATATATGTGCAGGAAATGAAGCAAAATCACGCAATAAAGCTGTAATTTCTGGAATATTTGGTCGAGTTGTGTGAGTTGTTACGATCAAAATTTGTAAATTTGTAAAGATTGTCATAAGAATTGGTGAAAGAAACTCAATATTGTGTAAATTTCAACCATGGCAGAAACAAAACTATATATTGGCCCCAGGGTACGTCGCATTCGTGGTCGATTGGAATTGACCCAGACCGCGATGGCGGAAGCGCTGGGAATATCCCCCAGCTATTTGAACCTGATCGAGCGCAACCAGCGCCCGTTAACGGCACAACTGGTGTTGAAACTTGTATCCACCTTCAAAATCGATGTTGAAGAACTGCAACCATCAGGCGAAGCGGGTTCAGTTGTCGCCCTCAAAGAAGTGTTTGCTGATCCGCTTCTTTCCGGCGAATTGCCCGGCGATACCGAATTGATGGAAATTTCAGACGGTGCCCCTAACGCCGCAATAGCCATCGTAAAGCTATATCGTGCCTACCGCGAACAGCAGGGAAGGCTCAGCGATCTGTCGCGCCTGATGGGACAGGAAGGCCATGCTGTGAAATCTGAGGGCCAGGAAATGCCCGTGGACAGTGTGCGAAATGCCTTTGAAAACTCCCCCTGGTGTTTCCCCGCCCTCGAACGGGCAGCAGAACGGGTAAACGAAGCCCTGGGGAAACATCAGGGCAGAATGGCGGCTTTGTATAATTTGCTCCGCGCGGACCATGGAATTTCCGTGCAGGTTTTGCCCGTGGAAACCATGCCGGTTTGGAAAAAGCGCTATGACAGGCATTCCCATCGCCTGTTTTTGTCAGAACGCCTGCCGCGATGGGAAAGGGCGGAATTACTGGCGCAGGAGTTGATCCTATTGCGCGAAGGCAAGGTGGTTGATGAGGAAGTGGAGTTGCTGAATTTTGAAAGCGATGAAGCCATACGCCTCGCCCGCATGGAACTTTCCCGCTATGCCGCGTTAGCGGTTCTTATGCCGTACGGAAAATTTCAGCAGACCGCCGAGCGGGTTTTCCATGATCTGATGATATTGG
>QILU01000075.1 GCA_003233475.1 Ahrensia sp. | reverse complement strand
GCCAAAGAGTTGGGAGTCACTCTTCACATCGGATCAACACCGATATTGTTGGAGGAGGGAAGGGCCGCCAATCGCGCCATTGTGTACGGGCCGGACGGGAAATTGAAAGCCAGTTACGATAAAATCCATATGTTTGATGTTGATCTGGACAATGGGGAAAGCTGGCGGGAATCGGCTGTCTATCAACCGGGAGAGCGGGGGATGATTGTGGATGTGGACGGGGTCAGTTTCGGGTTGGCGATTTGTTATGACTGCCGGTTTCCAGAACTGCACACGGCCTATGCCCGTCAAGGGGTTGAGATATTGACCGCCCCTTCGTGTTTCACCCGTCAGACCGGTAAAGCCCATTGGCACACATTACTGCGATCGAGAGCAATAGAAAACGGTGCTTATATGATCGCCGCCGCCCAAGGGGGTGATATGGAAGATGGCCGTGAGACCTTTGGCCACTCCCTGATTATCAACCCGTGGGGCGAGATTTTAGCTGAAGTTTCGGGAGAAGAACCCGGTGTGGCGATCGCGCAAATTGATACGGATCAGGTGAAGGCGGCGCGGGGTAAAATTCCCAATCTGGTCAACAACCGTCCGTTTGAAATCGAGCGTGCCCGATGATCAGTTTCGGCCTCATTTGCGAACACGACCATGAATTTGATGGCTGGTTTTCATCGTCAAAAGATTTTGAGACCCAGGCCAGGCGCGGGCTGGTTTCATGCCCGGTGTGTGATTCTGCGAAAGTGTCAAAGTCTCTGATGGCCCCCAGCGTTTCCACCTCAAGACGCCAGGAAAAGATGAACGTGGCAATGGCGGATGGAATGAAGCGTGAAGCACTACGCGAGATGCGTAAATTGCGTGATAAGATTGTTGAAGGTTCGGAAGATGTTGGCAATCAATTCCCCGAAGAGGCGCGAAAAATTCACTATGGCGAGAGCGAAAAGAAAAGCATTTACGGTGAGGCTAATCGCGAAGAAGTGGAAAGCCTGATTGACGAGGGGGTGGAGATAACTCCAATTCCTGTGCTGCCTGAGGATGCGAATTAACCCCTAATTCATTTATCTTTAAGGTAGGAATGCTATTGAGCAGGTTGCAAGAGGGGAATGATGAAATGAAGGTTGCAATCGCATCAATAGGCTTACTGGTTGGTGGAATTGCGACCGCCTACTTGCTTTTTGCTCCAGCAAAAACTCTACCATTGCCAGAACGACCAGACCCAAATTTCGATTATTACAATGCCTCATTTGAAGATAAGACCAAATGGATGCAAAAGTTTGCGGCTCTGTACGTGGTTGTGCTTGAGAATACCAAGGCTTCTATCGAACGGGCTGGCACGGCCGAGCCTATGAATAGTTCGTTAAAAATTGATCCCAATAAACGACAATTGACCATCACATTAACCCCAGTAAAGCCGAAGCCAACAGACTCAATCAGATTAGGCACTTTGGAAAAAAAGGTGATTACCGATTTAGCTCAGGTGTCTATTATGTCTGATTGTAAGGCTGCCATAAAAAGATTTATGATTGTCAAAGATACAAGCATTGTATTGAAGATAAAAACACATTTAACACACTTACCAACGCTGTCAGTCACTCTTTCAAAAGAGTCGTGCCGGAAATTTCTAGAATTGAATCAGAGTTAGATTCGACCAGTTGATCATTCTAGACCTTAGAAGCGCGCAAACACGTTTGAGGATGACGGTTGTGTCATCGCCATTTAACTACCCTTTCCATTGCTCAGGGAAGTGGAGATTGGGTTCTGAAAATACCCCCGCTGTCCGTCATACCTGGGCTTGTCCCTGGTATCTCCCCAAGATGCTAAATATTCGGCGATGAGTTATTGGAAAACTTAGGAGACCCTATGCACAAGGCATAGGGTGACGATTGTGAAGTCACATCCGAATTCATCGAGAAATGTTTTTGCTAAATACAAATTTAGCTAGAATGGTAACGCAATCAGCAGGTTGTGTTATTTCGCTCGCCCGGCCAAAACCATATAATTTACGTCCAGGTCTTTGGTGCGGGTCCAGTTGTCTGAGATTGGATTGTAGCTTACGCCAACGCGTTCCATTATAAGCATGCCTTCTTGTTCAATCGGCGCGGTTATTTCTTCTGGTTTGACCAGTTTTTCGTATTGGTGGGTGCCTTTTGGGAGCCAGCGTAGTACCTGTTCGGCCATTATGATGGCCAGTGCATTGGCTTTTAGGGTGCGGTTGATGGTGGCTACCAGCATCAGGCCGCCCGGTTTTACCATTTGGGCGCAAGCGGTCATGAACAGTTCCACGTCGGCAACGTGTTCCACCACTTCCATGTTCAACACCACGTCAAATTTTTCGCCTTTAGCGGCCAAATCTTCCGCCGTTGTTGTGCGGTAATCGATTTTGATGCCGGATTGTTTGGCGTGAATTTTTGCAACTTCGATGTTGGTTTTTCCTGCGTCAGCACCCAAAACTGTGGCCCCCATTTTGGCCATGGGTTCGCTCAACAAGCCGCCACCGCAACCGATGTCCAGAATTCGCAAGCCTTTCAGGGTATTGGGAGATTTGGGGTCGCGGTCAAAATGCTGGCACAGCTTTTCGCGAATATAACCAAGGCGAACCGGGTTAAATTTATGCAGCGGTTTGAATTTTCCGTTTGGATCCCACCACTCCTGCGCCAGTGAAGAAAAATGGTCGATTTCTGACTGGTCAATCGTACTGTTTTTGGAAACGGGGGTGCGGGTCGCGGAAACGGGCATGGTGGGGTTCCTTATTCTTGCCTATGATGTTGGGATTTGATGCCACAAAATGCAAGGGAAAATGGTGCGGTAAGGGTACGAAATACTTTGTCAGCATGTACACACCTTGTCGCAGGCGTTGCCATCGTCTAAACATACATCCATTCCCGCGCTCCTTTTCAGGAGCGCTTTTGTTTGCTTTTAAGGCACAGCTCTCATGGCCCGTTTGGTGATGAAATTTGGCGGCACTTCGGTGGCCGATCTGGAGTGTATCCACAATGTGGCGCGCCATGTGAAGCGTGAG
>QILU01000090.1 GCA_003233475.1 Ahrensia sp. | reverse complement strand
CGCTAAGGCGTGTCATATCCTGCTCCACAACGGGTATTTTCTTTTCGGAAACCGCCAATTCAAAGAGTGCCGACGCATACCGTTCGGCTACTCCGGAAATCTGCCCAGATGTGGAGGAAGATGAATTAGACAAGGTGGTTTTCTCTACCGCTGTTTTGTCAGAATTTAGGGGCCAAAGGCTTATCTAAACACCGATCTCTTGAAATTCGTTGTTGGTTTACCTGTGGGCTGTTTGCGTGTGCTATTGTCCAGCCCATAAGCATAACCGCGCTTCCCCTAGCACGGGTTTTTTTGAGTCGCAACGGGAGGTTTGTATGATTCGCGCAGCTTTTTGCAGATGAGGCGATTTTTTTACAAAAGTTTTGCCTAATCCCCATGAAATTACTGAATTAAGGGCAACAATTGCCCTGTCAAATCTTTCCCACTAAATTTACTTGCCCTGCGCCCCTTAAAGGTAGAGCATTCGCTACCGACCCGCCGGAAATTCTCCCTATGGAGCTGACATTTCAAACGCTGATACTTTTGCCCATCGGGCTGGGGCTGCTTGGTTTTATTGAGCCGTGCACGATTGGCGCTCATATGCTGTTTTTGGATACCCAAAAAAGCCGCACACGGGCTGAGAAAATCAAAGCCGTACTTGTTTTTATTATTGTGCGCTCATTGGTTGTCGGCCTGTTCGGGGCGGTGATTGCCTATCTTGGCCAAAAACTGATCGGCGTGCAAACCGGGTTTTGGCTGGTTTTCGGTCTGATTTATCTGGCCATTGGCCTTGCCATTTTGTTTGGCAAAGCGGGACTGTTGAAACAACAAATAAGTCTTGCCCCGAAAAAATGGCGTAACGCCAAAAGCCCGGTAATTCTCGGCATGGCCTTTGGCCTCAACATTCCCGCCTGCTCTGCGCCGATATTGTTTGGCCTGTTAGGTCTGGCAGCAACAACCGGAACAGTTGTTGTCGGTTTTGCAATGATGTTCCTGTTTGGTCTGTTTCTCTCCCTGCCACTCGCCCTTTTTGCCGTTGTTCCAAGCCTATCTGATAAGCTGGACAGGCTCGCTCATTGGTTTACCAAAACACGCTGGGTCATCGGGGTTATTTTTGTGGTTCTGGGGCTTTGGTCAATATGGTTCGGGCTCTACGTTGACCCCGCAAACTGGGTGGGGGGTTAAAAAGCAGCCATTGATTTCCATCAAGTCTCATTAGTAACATATACTATTGAGGAAATGCAGTCGCGAAAATGGTTTCGCCGTAAGCCACCAGATTCAACAGAAAAGGAAAATGCCATGCTGTCTTCATCTGATCGAGTACTCATGATTTCAGGGGCCAACCGGGGGATCGGGCTTGCCAGCGCTCAGGTGCTTGCAAAAGCCGGATACCGGTTAAGTTTTGGGGTTCGTGATATTGGGTCCATCAATCCGGCAGATTTTGATTGTGAAGTGATTGTTTCCAAATGGGATGCCACCGATGCCGACAGTTCCCGCGATTGGGTTGCGCAAACAGAAAAACATTTCGGGCAGATCGACGGGGTGGTTTTGAACGCCGGGGTGCTTTTTGGTGCCGGGCTGAGTGAAGACGATGACGCGGTTTTCGATCTCATGTGGCAAACCAATTTCATGGGGCCCATGCGGCTGGTCCGCGCCGCCATGCCCCACCTTCGCCGCTCCCCAAACGGGCGGGTGGTGAATATTGTCTCCCTCGCCGGCAAGCGGTTGATGAACGGCGGGATGTTGGGTTATTCGGCTTCAAAATTCGCCTCAATCGCCTTGACCCACGCCATTCGGCACGACGGCTGGGACGATAATGTGCGGGCAACTTCCATTTGCCCCGCTCTGGTGGATACAAGAATGGTGGACGATGTTACGCCGCAGGACGGGCAATTCAAAATAGACCCGGAAACGGTGGCCGAAACCGTGGCCTATGCTTTGAGCCTGCCCAATAAGGCTGTTGTAGCAGAAATATTGATCAACTGCCGACTGGAACCGTTGTTGTAAAAACTCTTTTGATTCGGAGATAATCGGGCCAATCAGCCTTCACTTTCTTTGTCTTTACTAAGCAGCAGGTTCCACAAGACCGCGCCTATTGCCGCACCGATTAGTGGCGCGACCCAGAAAAGCCAAAGTTGTCCCATTGCACCATTTTCAGCAAACAGCGCTACGGCTGTAGAACGTGCTGGATTTACGGAAGTGTTGGTGACAGGAATTGATATCAAGTGGATAAGCACCAACCCCAGACCAATGGCAATCGGTGCGAAACCAGCGGGTGCCAGTTTACTCGTTGCCCCCAGAATTATGATTATGAAAAATGCGGTCAGCACAACCTCCGTAATCAACCCCGACATCATCGAAAAGCCGCCCGGCGAGTTAGCGCCATAGCCATTGGAGGCAAAGCCGCCAACGCCAGAAAAATCACTTTTGCCCGATACGATTAAATAAAGCACCAGCGCACCCAAGGCTCCACCAATCACCTGCGCAACGACATAAGGAAAGAAATCTTTCCAATCAAATTTTCCAGCCACCGCAAGTCCAAGGGAAACGGCAGGATTAAAATGCCCGCCAGAAATTCCACCTACCGCATAAGCCATGGTCAAAACTGTCAAACCAAAGGCAAAAGAAACGCCTAAATATCCAATGCCAACATCAGGAACCCCAGCCGCCAAAACAGCACTCCCGGCGCCCCCTAACACTAACCAAAAAGTCCCAAATGCCTCAGCCGCTAATTTCTTTTGCATACCCAAAATCCTCTCCTAATTTGGTTTGATACTTACGCAACGTAAATTTATTCACTGCCGATAACAAGTTTGGCAAATATTCTATACACAGCCTCCCCTCATAAAAAGCTCTGCGGGTCGACATCTATTTGCACCCTTAAACTTCCCTTTGTCTTCGGCCCTTGTTTTATCCATGCTCTGACATACGCCTGCACGTCGAACTTGCGCGGGGTGTGAACCAGCAGCCGATACCGATGGCGGCCTCTTATCATGGACATGGGGGCTTCGGCCGGGCCTAGCAGGTGGACGGATTTGGTTTGGGGGGCGGCGAG
>QILU01000202.1 GCA_003233475.1 Ahrensia sp. | reverse complement strand
GTCTAATTTGGCTTTTTGCTCGACTGGAAGAGGTTTGCGGGATACCGGCTTCGGGACAGAAACCGATGCCAGGGCAACGATCTTCTTGTTAATACGGCGAATGGCTTCGGTGTCAGGTGCCTTGAACGCATTTGCATCGTTAATTCGTGCTGCGATTTTACGTCCAACCCGTTTGGCGATTGCTGGTTTTGCAATACTGGCAACTTTGACTGCCCTTGCATCTGTGCGCGATGGTCTGGCGCGGGCAACAATACGTCTTTGCTTTCCGCGGGATGCTTTTGGCAGGTATCTGCTGATCAGGTTTTGCATATGAGCATTTCTCGAACGGCCCGAACGGCCGCCCATGACAACGGCAACAATACGGCGCCTATTGGTAGAAACTGATGAAACCAGATTAAACCCGGAGGCGCGGGTGTATCCGGTCTTGATCCCATCAACACCGCGAACACGGCCGAGCAATTTGTTGAAATTGCGGTAGTTTCTGCGCCCAAGTTTGAAGTTTCTTGTCTGGAAATACCGGTAACGCCTGGGAAAATGCTCTCGAAGAGCCAGACCAAGCTTTGCCATATCCGAAGCCGTTGTGGTTTGCCCCCTTGCGGTAAGGCCATTGGCATTCTTGAATGTCGTGCGTTTCATACCCAATTGACGGGCTTTTCGCGTCATGCGTTTGGCGAATTTTTTCTCATTGCCGGCAAGTTTATCACCAAATGCAGTGGCGACATCATTTGCGGATTTGGTTACGAGAGAAAGAATTCCCTGCTCAACGCTGATCGAACTACCGGGCTTCATCCCAAGTTTTGATGGCGGGCGCCGCGAACCCGCTTTGGTCATTACCAAGCGGTCTGTTTTTTTGATACGCCCGGATTTCAAATCTTCAAAGATCAGATAGAGGGTCATCATTTTTGTTAATGATGCCGGAAAGCGCTGAGCATTTGCGTTTCTTGCAAAAAGCACCTTGCCGGTTTTGGCATCAATCACATAGGCCGCATATTTGGGGTTGCCCCGTTTATTCTTGCGCGCATCGGCATCACCGGCAACGCTTATTTGCAGAGCAATTATCATTGTCAGTGAAAGAAGAAAGGTGGAAACTACCCTGAGAGTTGGGGCTTGAATTGATCCGAAATCGATGCGCACGGCTAATCCTTGTCATAGCTACGGCGAATTCGTGCCGCGTGGAAAACTAACTGTTTGAGAATTAGGCAAACGGAATTCCGTGTTCCCCTGATCTCAGAACAACAAGGTAAACTGACGTGGTTTCTAAAGGCTTAAGCAATCAAGGTAATTTTGTGACAATTACAAAACGCTGGTTTTCTGGTGTCTTGGGTGGTTTTTTGGGGAGGTGGGGCAGGAATTTTGTTCACGATGATCATATTTTCATCGCCTGGGCGGTTGAGTTCGTCTGCAAAGGGGGCTTAAACTTCTATTATTAAACCCTATATGCGCTCAGGCCACATCGTGACCGGATTGAGTGTTATAGGCCAATGGAAATCAAATATCGGGTTCTCAACAAATATGACTGAACAACAAGTAATAATGGCGGGGGACGATGATCGGGTTAATGATGACCGGGAAGATGGTGACACTAATGTCATCACCAAAACCAAGGCCAAGGTTAAAAAACCCAGCCTTTACCGCGTATTGTTGCTGAACGATGATTTCACTCCGATGGAATTTGTTGTCGAAATTCTTGCCAGGTTTTTTCAAATGGATTTAGAATCAGCGACCCAGGTAATGCTTCATGTTCATCAAAACGGGGTGGGGGAGTGCGGGGTGTTCACTTACGAGGTTGCTGAAACAAAAGTGACTCAGGTGATGGATCACGCCCGCAAAAGCCAGCATCCGTTACAATGTGTGATGGAAAAGAAATGAATTCCGGTGCAATTGCACTGGTGCAAACTATTATTCAGGCTATCGTGCCTGAACCAACATTGAACAGGGAATTGATAATTGCCAAGTTTTACGGATAGTCTCGAGCGCGTTCTTCACCGGGCCCTCACATTCGCCAACGAGCGTTCGCAGGAATACGCAACCCTTGAGCACCTGCTTCTTGCTTTGATTGAAGATGAGGATGCGGTGGCGGTTTTGCGAGCTTGTAATGTGAACACCACCAAGTTGCGCGACGATTTGCTTGATTATATTGATTCCGAGCTATCCAATCTTATTTCAGAAGGGTTGGAAGATTCTAAACCGACCGCCGGGTTCCAGCGCGTAATTCAACGCGCGGTTATTCATGTTCAGTCTTCTGGCCGTGAAGAGGTGACGGGGGCCAACGTGCTGGTTGCTATATTTGCGGAGAGAGAAAGCCACGCCGCCTATTTTCTGCAAGAGCAGGATATGACGCGTTATGATGCGGTAAATTATATTTCCCACGGAATTGCCAAGCGACCAGGTGCGTCTGACATGCGCCCGGTTGAGGGGATAGATGCAGAACTCAACCCGGATGAAGAAGGAATGGATAACGCGCCCAAAAAAGGCGAGGCCCTGGCAGCTTACTGCGTGAATTTGAACCAAAAAGCTGCGGACGGTAAAATTGATCCGCTGATCGGCCGGGAGAAAGAAGTCAATCGTACCATTCAGGTTTTATGCCGCCGTTCCAAAAACAACCCGCTTTATGTGGGCGAGCCCGGAGTGGGTAAAACCGCGATTGCGGAAGGTCTTGCAAAACGGATTATCGACAAAGAAGTACCGGAAGTTTTGTTGGACGCATTAATTTTCTCCCTCGATATGGGGACTTTGTTGGCAGGAACCCGTTATCGCGGAGATTTCGAGGAACGCCTTAAACAAGTAATGAAGGAAATTGAGGAGACCCCGGGAGCAATTCTGTTTATCGACGAAATTCATACGGTGATTGGCGCAGGCGCTACATCCGGCGGTGCCATGGATGCCTCTAATTTGTTGAAACCCGCATTGGCAGGAATATCGCCAATTCTTCGAGAAAGACCGGGCACTGGTGCGCCGCTTCCAGAAAATTGATGTGAATGAACCAAGCGTGGCCGATGCCATTGAAATTATGCAGGGCCTGAAACCCTATTTTGAAGACTTCCATAAGGTGAAATATTCCAATGAAGCCATAATTTCCTCCGTGGAACTTTCTTCCCGCTATATCAACGACCGCAAACTTCCAGATAAAGCCATTGATGTGGTGGATGAAGCGGGTGCCAGCCAGATGCTGCTTCCGGCGGAAAAGCGCAAAAAAATCATCAGTGTTACTCATATCGAAGAAACTGTTGCCACTATGGCGCGTATTCCGGCCAAGACCGTGTCGAAGGATGATGCGGAGGTTCTCAAAAATCTGAGCGAGCAGCTTCGACGCATGGTTTATGGTCAGGATAAGGCCATTGATGCGCTGACAT
>QILU01000147.1 GCA_003233475.1 Ahrensia sp. | reverse complement strand
ATGATGTTATGTTTTCTACCGGTGCTGTTTTGTGTTATTTTGGCTCCGGCGATTATTCGCAGCTTCAAAACCTTTGAGAATGTGTCACTGTAGGTTGGAATTTAAGAATTCTGACCTTAAGGACATAAAATGCTATCCACCCGTTTGACGGATTTTTTCCGTATTCAACATCCTGTCCTGCTGGCGCCGATGGCCAATGCCTCCGGCGGGCGTTTGGCGGCCTGCGTGACCAATGCCGGGGGCTTGGGTTTTATCGGTGGCGCATATGGTGATGATGAGTGGATTGAAGAACAGTTTACGGCTGCAGGCAATACAAGGGTGGGTTGCGGATTTATCACCTGGCACCTGGATGAGGCGCTGGTCAAAATCCCTGATCTTCTGGACAGGGTATTGGAGAAAAAACCGGAAGCGCTGTTTTTGTCATTTGGTGACCCAGGACCCCACGTTCAAAAAATTGAGGCCGCCGGTGTTCCGCTGATTTGTCAGGTTCAAACACTTGAAGACGCAAAGCGGACCATTGATCGGGGGGCAAAAATAATTATTGCCCAGGGGGGAGAGGCCGGCGGGCATGGGCAAACCCGGGGCACGATGGCGTTTGTTCCTGAAGTCGCTGATCTCCTTTCCAGCCAGGCTCCAGATATTCTGCTTTGCGCAGCAGGTGGAATTGCCGACGGGCGCGGCCTTGCAGCAGCGTTAATGTTGGGAGCTGACGGGGTACTGGTAGGGTCCAGATTATGGGCCAGTGAAGAAGCGCTGGTTCATCCGAACATGTGGAACGCCGCAAAGACTGCAACCGGGGATGACACAATCCGCTCCAATGTTATGGATATTGCCCGCCATTTGAATTGGCCAAAAGAGTACACCGCAAGGGTTTTGAAAAATGCTTTTACCGCGCGCTGGCACGGTGACATTGAGGGCCTGTTGGAACAGGCTTCTGAGCAATCTAAGATTTGGAAGCAGGCGTGGGTTGAGGGTAATACCGAAATTGCCAACACATTTATCGGCGAAGCGGCGGGTTTGATCAATGATATTCTGCCTGCTGCAGAGATTATTGAATCAATGGTTAGTCAGGCGGAAGCGCAGTTGAAACTCTACACTTAAGTTTAACGCTAACCTATTTTTTATCTTTCAGTTCTTTCCATGCATTTTGCTCCGACAACATCTGTTGAAGGAACGCGATGTTGGCCTGCGCCTCTTGTGGCGGCAACTCACCCGCTGCAACGGTTTCGGCTTCTTTGAAGCGCCCCTGAAGCCCGATGACCAGCGCCAGGTTTTGACGCACCCGGCTGTCTGCATGGGGGTTTCTTATCGCTTGTTGCAGATAAGTTTCCGCCGCGCGCAAATCTCCTGCCAGCAAATATGACATACCCAGATTGGATAGAATTGAAGGTTCCCCCGGACGAAGATCAAGCGCTTTACGATATTGGCCCCGAGCCAGTTGGGGCTTGCCAATCTGATCGTAAATTGTCCCTTCGGCCGAATATAGCTTCCAGTCCGGGCTAGCCGGGGTTTGGGCCCGTTGAATAGTCTCAAGCGCTTTTTGCAAATTGCCGGCACCCGCCAGCGCCTTACCGTAAGCGCCCAGCACCTCGCGGTCCTTCGGGTGGTGAATAGCCACCTGCTGCATAACCGCAAGGGCCTGTTCATTTCGCCCTATTGTGCGAAGGGTGGTGGCAAATTGCATACCGATTTGTTTGTTCTTGGGATTTTTTTTGTATCGCTTGCCCCAATAATCCGTTGCCTGGCGCAATTCGGCTTTGTTCATTTGGCCAACGGGTTTGCTCAGTGATTTGGGAACTGAACCGGTGGTTAACCGTTTGCTGGCGCATCCGCTCAAGGCGAGCGTGAGCCCAAGACATGCGGCAACAACGAGCGTGCGCGTTTTTAGTTTTTTTGATGACTTCAACATTACCCTTTTACCCCGCCTTAAGCGTGTGATCGACGAAGCAATTGTGCTTCAGGTGCTTAATTTAGAAATATTCTGTTAACCCTAATGGATGGTTAATATCTGCCCCATATTTATGGAAGGGCAATCAAAAGTGGACACGAATATGTACCTGACAACCAACCCAGAAGATCATTTTTCATCCGGTCAGAAAAATGCCATTCCCATTATGTTGACGCTGGAAAAAGCTTTTAAGGCCGAAACAGTGAAGCTTTCAAAAGAAACAATGATTTGGGCCAAAGCCAACGGCTTTGCAGCGAAGACCGGGCAGTATTGCCTGATACCCAATTTAACGGGAGGGCCAAAGGGCGGGCTGGCCCGGGTTTTGTTTGGCCTGGGCAGCGGGCGGGGCGAAGCCAAACAATTTGCCCACGCAAAACTTGCCCGCCTCTTGCCGGGCGGGAATTATATTCTGAAGGGGGATATTAAAAACCCGTCATTAGCTCAGCTGGCCTGGGCCATGGGCGGGTATTCGTATGATCGATATCGAAAACGCAAACATGGAACACCTCAATTGGTTGTAGAGGAACTCAAAACCGCAAAACACCTGGCTGAGGCTGTATTTTTTACCCGCGATTTAATCAACACCCCGGCAAATGATATGGGGCCGGATGCCCTGGAAGATGCTTTCCAGATGTTGGCCAAAACCCACGGGGCAAAGGTGAAGGTCGTCAAGGGAGAAGCATTGCTCAGTAAAAATTTTCCCATGGTTCACGCCGTGGGTCGTGCCAGCAATGAAGCGCCTCGGGTTTTGGATATGACATGGGGAAAAACCAATCACCCCAAAATCACACTGGTGGGAAAAGGGGTAACCTTCGACACTGGCGGATTGAACATTAAACCCGGTAATTCCATGGCGCTGATGAAAAAAGACATGGGCGGTGCTGCCAATGTGATGGGTCTTGCCCATCTGATAATGGTAGAAAAACTGCCCGTTCGATTGCGTTTGATAGTTGGCGCGGTGGAGAATTCAATTTCTGCAAACGCATTTCGCCCCGGCGATATTCTTAACTCTCGCAAGGGAATTACCGTTGAAATTGGCAACACCGATGCGGAAGGCCGTTTGGTGTTGGGCGACTGTTTGACCCTTGGGGACGAAGACAG
>QILU01000027.1 GCA_003233475.1 Ahrensia sp. | reverse complement strand
ATATTCACCGAAGGCAACGAGCGGCGCAGCTTGCGACTGCGCTTGAGTTCTCTCACCCCAACCCGGTCTTTTGCCGCGCGTTCGGGCGCGGCCCGGTTAAGCTGTTTATAGATTTGCTTTGAACTCGGCGTTGATTGCGCTTGGGCAGATTGAAGCGTTGTAGCGAATATGCCAAGACCTAGAATAAGTACGATTGTTGTTTTGATCATGGTGGTTGCGCCCCCCAGTTGCAGAGCAATAGGTGAAATTGAAAAACAACTGTGGCTTTTCAATGTCTGTCTCGTTTGAATGGACGAATATATGGTAGGGAGCCATCAGCTAAACTGGTCGATAACGACTTTTCATTGGACAATCATACGATTGAACGAAGAGGTAATTAATGGGTCTGAGAAAATCACTGCGGCGAATTGTTAGAGATATGAGGCCGGCGAAAAACCACCATACCGACTTTTCGTTTGATTCCATTGGATGGTTGCTCTCCCGTGAACCAACAGGTGTGCCAGATTTGGCTGTAACCTGCGTTGAGGAGGTGGACGATACTCAACTGGTGCAGCGGGTTATGAAGGCTTATCAGGCGGCCAGTGATGAATTCATTCCCTCCCAATCTTTTTGGGATAAATCCATTCTCAAACTCAATGAGGATATTCATACGGCATTGCGAGGCAATGATGTTTCACTCGCGGCAGACAAGCTGAGTAATCCAGCTTCCAATTACCACTTTTGGGGGTTTGATTCGATCGCCACTGCGCCAAAGGGAAAAGTGGAGCCCCATCAATCATTGCTGGAAAATCTGGATCATTCAAGAGATTGGCAACAGTCCTACGCCCTTTGGATCCAAGATATGTTGTTGAGTTTTGCCGATGCTGTAGGGGCCCGAAATCTCAATTACCCTGAAAGCCCAAGAAAGCACACTCCCGTTGATGTTGATGAAATACTCACGAAAATTGAAAGAGCTGTTGGTACAAAGATTTTATTTCCCAACCCTTACAGTGGTGAAAAAGGGTTGAAAACTTTGCGTGGGATCGCCAGCTTTCGGGCAATACAAAGCCTGTATCAGGGGTGGAGAATCGCTGGCCTTGGAAAGGGGAAGAAAAATTTTCGGGTGCTTGAAATAGGTGCCGGGCTAGGGCGCACCGCATATTTTGCCCACATGTTCGGGGTTTCTGATTATTCAATTCTTGATGTCCCCATGACAAGAGCCGCGCAGGGATATTTTCTTGGGCGGGTTTTAGGAAACGATAAGGTTCAACTGCATAAAGAAAACAAAGGCGGCATTGTTCGCATTATTCCGGCAAGTGAACTAAAACACTTGGATGAGAAATTTGACCTTATCGTCAATGTTGATTCATTCACCGAGATGTCAACGCAGACAATGCGCGAATATTGGGAATTCGCCCGTCATTCCACCCCTATGATGCTTTCCATAAATCATGAGGAGAATTCAGAATCGGTGCGGACGTTGTTTACTGGCGATTCTGCAATTTATGTGCATCGCTATCCCTATTGGATGCGGCGCGGTTATGTTGAGGAAATCGTTCATTTTCCCGCCTAGAGCTGTTCCCCTTTTGATGGTACCATCAAAAGGATAAGGAACCGCGAAAAAACAAAGCCTTAGAGTCGTTCAGCCAGCACCTGATTGCGAAGAGTTGTATCATAGATAAGAAGTTGATGGCTCCCATGATTGGGAGATTCGTGGGTGAAGAATGGGGCGGTTCAAAGGCGTTGGCAGTTAAACATTACATGTTTTTGTCACGGTAAATTATTATGGGAAATGGAGGGAAATTAGAATTCTTACAATTCATTTCCGCAAGTTCCATTGTCGATGTGGTAAAATTTCAAAACATATGAGCCAAAAAATGATCCGCCTGGGGGCATCTGGGAAGGTTTGATCTTCATTTCAATGCCTTTTCCCTGACGGCTATGATTCAGGACACCTACATCAACAAGCTTATATTTGATATTCTGACCTTCAGCAGTATCAATTGTAGAAATCAGTATGTATAATGTGATGGTCAAAATAATGTAAACGAGCCCATTTATTATGAGGTTCATTGAAAAAACTCCTTAGCTAAGAAATTATATAACAAGAATTTGGAGGAATACAGCGCTTCAACGGAGGTTTATCTCCAATCATTTGTCGCTACGGCTAACCGTGTCATCACACCTCAAAGATGGTGTTGATGGCTCAATTTGCTTCATCCCTTCTAAAACCTGCGAAAGCCATGACGTTTTATCGCAAAATAGAGCTTGACGAATAGGGGGAAGCGGCTTAGGAAATCGCTATTCCAAGCCGATGTGAGCTTTGATTTTCGACACGCCTAGTGTTGGACCCAATCTGCTCAAACAAGGTTTGCAACAACGAAAAGACAGGTTTAGAGCATGAATTCAGCCACTTAGCTGCGTTCCTCTGCAATTAAAAAGCGCCTCGGCTGCAATGCTGCCTGATGGTGTTTTTGTGTTTGTGGAGACGGAATCACTTCCGGCTCATGTGAATATCGCACGGTTTTGCGGGGAAATGCCCGGTTAAAGCCACAAAATTGAAACGCCCATCCTCCTTAATTGAGCGGGCAGATAAAATAGGGATGTGTCTATGCCGACCATCAACCAGTTGGTGCGTAATCCTCGCAAAGCGCCGATTAAACGAAGCAAGGTTCCAGCAATGGAAGCCAACCCGCAAAAGCGCGGCGTTTGCACCCGTGTTTATACAACCACCCCGAAAAAGCCGAACTCGGCGCTTCGTAAGGTTGCTAAAATTCGTTTGACCAACGGTTTTGAAGTCATTGGCTACATTCCCGGTGAAGGCCACAACCTTCAAGAACACTCCGTGGTGATGATCCGTGGGGGTCGTGTGAAAGACCTTCCCGGTGTTCGTTACCATATCATTCGCGGCGTATTG
The DNA here is from genome assembly GCA_003233475.1 of Ahrensia sp. The sequence continues at coordinate 794 of QILU01000027.1, read as the reverse complement.
GATACGCAGGGCGTTAAAGACCGCAAACAGCGTCGTTCGAAATACGGCGCTAAACGTCCGAAATAAGGGTAATTAAGAGATGTCACGTCGTCAGAAAAACGCGTAATCAACCCGGACCCGAAATTCGGTGATCTGGTTTTGTCCAAGTTTATGAACTCTATCATGCTGGACGGGAAAAAATCTAAAGCCGAGCGCATTGTTTATGGCGCGTTGGAGCAAGTTGAAGAGAAATCCAAGGAAGACGCCTTGCCGCTGTTTCATACAGCTCTTGAAAACATCGCTCCCACCGTGGAGGTTCGTTCCCGCCGTGTGGGTGGTGCAACCTATCAGGTGCCGGTTGATGTGCGCACCGAGCGCCAGCAGGCACTTGCAATCCGCTGGTTGATCGCCGCTGCACGCAAGCGTAACGAGACAACAATGATTGAGCGTCTTTCTGCTGAACTTATGGATGCCGCGAACAACCGCGGTTCCGCTGTTAAAAAACGTGAAGACACGCACAAGATGGCAGAAGCCAACCGCGCGTTTTCGCACTACCGTTGGTAATTGCCAACGGTAGCAACAAAAAAGCCGTTGGTAATTGCCAACGGTAGCAACAAACAAGACGCTGGGAAATATTTTTGAATAGCGGTTCCCCCAACCGATATTAAACTGGAAACAAAGAATTAAGATTATGGCACGCGAATACGACCTTAAAAATTATCGCAATTTTGGCATCATGGCCCACATCGACGCGGGTAAAACCACGATGACGGAGCGGATTCTTTATTACACCGGTAAAATTCACAAAATGGCTG
>QILU01000168.1 GCA_003233475.1 Ahrensia sp. | reverse complement strand
AGCAATATCCGTGGCTCCAATGCCTGGAGAGATACCTTAGAGCGGGCTTCACCCAATAAAGACATATCAAACCTGGAATGGTTCAACTCGGATTTATTACTACGTGGAGCAATGCTTTTAGGGCCACACTTCCCGGCTCCAGACTTTTTTGCAGACATGAAAACACCAAATCAGTTGTAAAATATTCTTCTACAACCTATAATTGAATCATTAAGCGAATGTAAACACACTTTTTTCGACAAAATTCAAAATTGGTAAATTTAAGTTCCCAAATACCTGCCCCACTCTTCCTGGTGGGAAGGTGGAGCCTGAAATAAATGGGGCTGACCCGGAATAAGCCGAAAGTGCTTAGCTGCTGAAACGGCGGTCGAAGGCGGTTTCCAACAGGGCGTGCTGTGAAGCGACGGGGTTTTTCTGTTCGGCAACCGAGGTTGTTTTTGTTCCGTAAATCTCATCGTCCAGCTGTTTAATACGCCGTTGAAGGGCGGTGGAGCGCTCGACAAGATCGAGAAAGACTTCCGGTAATTCATCCCAGCCCGCGCCGCCTTTTCGCGGTTGCAACTGACTCAATTTAACGTTCTTTTTTTCCGTCACGGCCTGCTCAACCGTCATCTCGCCCTCCGCAACAGCGCGTTGCAACAGCAGCCAGGAAGCCAGTTGCATGAGTCGGGTGGTGAGGCGCATGGATTCAGCTCCATATACGGCCATAGCGGGTTTTGAAAGGGATTTGGCGGCTTTACGGCCTTCGGTATCCAAAAACGTGGCGGTTTCCTCCACCAGATCCATGCCGTAGCTGAAAAGTTCGCGAAATTTTTTCGATGCAGCAAAATGTTCCGCCAGTCGAACCGGTGCCGCTGTATCTGCTGATGTTTCGTGATCCATGGGGAATATTCTCTCCAACCCTGTGAAAACACTTTAATAGGGAATGGGTCGCAGGTTCAAGCGGAGAAATGGCAGACTTTTGTGTTTTGGTAAAAAAAAAGAGCCGCGAACGGCTCTTGAAAGTTTACAGGGAGGATCGTTTCAATGAAAGGAGATCATATCAACGATATTCGGATAACCGAACGTTTACTATTAACGCTCATAAAGATTAACAAAAGATTAACAAGGTTAATAAAACGAAATTAAATACGTTATGTTTTGAAAAAAGATTGGGCCGCGTCCAGACTACTCTCCTTCTTCTTCTTTTCTTCTTTCAGCCGGGAAATCTCCTTTTCAAGCAAGCCCATTCGCTCATCAATATCGTTAAGGGAATAGGTGGACAGATCGCAATTCAGCAATATCTCGTTTGCGCTTATGGTTTTTGGTTCATTGTCCTCAATCATTGGTCGCCTCCGCATTAATTAGATTGCAGCTTAGACCAATTTACTTTTTTGCAGCAACATCAATTGCAAATTGTGTTGCGAGGGCGTATGTAGCCAAGACTTCCTAAACAACGTGGCGTTCCACGGCTTATTCGAAAAACCGAGTGAGCAAACGGGAAAGAATTGTTTTATGTGCTGATACTGTTGCTTGATAAAGGAACAGGAAATGGGCCGGATAAAAGGACTTTAACTATGGCAACCAAACTTTTGATGCCCAAAGCGACCGCAGTTTGGCTCGTTGATAACACTTCACTGACATTTTCGCAGATTGGAGATCTTTGCGCGCTTCATATGCTGGAGGTGAAATCAATTGCGGACGGAGATTCGGCTCAGGGCATAAAAGGGGTGAACCCCATTCAAAACGGGCAATTGAACCGTGAAATTATTTCTGAAGCGGAAGCCGACCCTGATAAAAAGCTGGTGCTTTTGGAACCAAAGGTAAAAGTTCCCGAGCTGAAGAAAAAAGGGCCGCGCTATACCCCCGTTTCCCGTCGGCAGGACCGCCCAAATGCAATTCAGTGGCTGGTTCGCAACCACCCGGAATTGAAAGATGCGCAAATTATTCGTCTGGTGGGTACAACCAAAAATACCATCAACGCCATTCGCGATCGAACCCATTGGAATTCGGTCAATTTGCAACCGCTTGATCCGGTAACACTGGGTATTTGCAGTCAAATAGATATGGATTTTGAAGTGACCAAGGCGGCGAAATATTTGCCAAAAGTGGAAGAAGGTGACGCAGAAGACACCTTGCTCCCTGCCTCGGAAACTCAAATCGTTGAGCCGCAGGCCGAGCCAAAAGTTGCTGAAAATGTCAGTGCAGACGATGTATTCAAAAACTTCGCTTCCCTTGGTGACGAGCCGGAAACCACCGAAAAGACAGAAGGCGGCGAAAAATAGACCACGTTATGATTAAATTTAGCAGTGCATTCCAATCCTAACCTCCTCCTTGTGGGGAGGTCGAACGCTGTCGAAGACAGGGTTCGGGTGGGGGTATGAGAAACACGCTAAACTTCGTTATTTTACTGCCATCCTTACCCCCACCCGAACCTTGGCTTACGCCAAGTTTCGACCTCCCCACAAGGAGGAGGTTGGGAGATGCTGTTAAAATGACTCCATTCAAATCTGACACGGCCAAGGTCTGAGCCTATGACCTAATCCTCTTTCACATCCACCGTGTAGGCAAGGCCCAGTCTGCCGCCATCTGCGTAGATGGTCTGGCCGGTGATGTAGCTTGAATCATCGCTTGCTAAAAAGGCGGCAATTGAGGCTATTTCTTCCGGTTCGCCGATGCGCCCCATGGGGGTTCGGGATAGCAGTCGACGTTTGGCTGCTGGATCAGAATTTACCGCTTCCAACATTTCGGTGGCAATTGAACCGGGGCCGATGGCGTTTACGCGGATGCCTTGAGGAGCCAATGACTGGGCCAGAACATTGGTGAGCTGGCGCACGCCGCCTTTTGATATGGTGTAGGGAATTTGGGAGGGAATGGCGAGTTTTGCATTGGTCGACGACATGTTGATGATGCACCCGGCGGGGCCATCTTTTTCAACCCGGCGCACCATGTGTTTGGCGACCGCCTGCGAACACAAAAATGTCCCCTTCAAATTCACGCGAAGAACCTTGTCAAAATCCTCCTCGCTGATTTCCAGAAACTCCCCGCCAATTACAATAGCGGCATTGTTGACCAGAATATCTATATCCCCGAAAACATCGATGGTGGCGGCGATCAGATTATGAACGTCCAG
>QILU01000249.1 GCA_003233475.1 Ahrensia sp. | reverse complement strand
GCCGAAGCGGTGCAGGAACTCTGGCCGGATACAAAAGTGACCATCGGCCCGGTGATCGAAAACGGGTTCTATTACGATTTTGATCGGGAAACCCCGTTTGTTCCTGAAGATCTGCCGCGCATTGAAAAGAAAATGCGCCAGATTATTCAGCGCAATGAAAAATTCAGCAAGGAAGTATGGACGCGCGATCGGGCGAAGAAGCATTTCGCCAAAATCGGTGAGGACTACAAAGTCGAATTGATCGATGCCATTCCGGAAGGGGATGATCTGAATATGTACAGCCAGGGCGAGTGGATGGATTTGTGCCTTGGCCCCCATGGCCCCTCCACCGGCAATGCAGGCAGCGCCTTTAAGTTGATGAATGTGGCTGGCGCTTATTGGCGTGGCGACAGCAATAACCAGATGCTCAGCCGAATTTATGGAACCGCCTGGGCCGATGAAAAACAGCTGAAAAACTATCTGTTTATGCTGGAGGAAGCGCAAAAGCGCGATCACCGAAAACTTGGTCGGGAAATGGATCTGTTTCATTTCCAGGAAGAGGGGCCGGGGGTGGTTTTCTGGCACGCCAAGGGCTGGAAAGTGTTTCTGGCACTGGTCGATTATATGCGGCGGCGAATTGAAGAACACGGCTATGAGGAGGTCAATGCGCCGCAGATATTGGATAAATCCCTTTGGGAAACTTCCGGCCACTGGGAATGGTACCGGGAGAACATGTTCACCACGGTGACAGAAGATGATCGCCAGTTTGCCATCAAGCCGATGAACTGCCCCGGCCATGTGCTGATCTTCAAGAACGGCCTGCGTTCCTATCGGGAACTGCCGGTGCGGATGGCAGAGTTTGGGACGGTGCACCGCTATGAGCCATCGGGTGCCCTGCACGGGCTGATGCGGGTGCGCGGATTTACCCAGGATGATGCCCATGTATTTTGCACACCGGAACAACTGGAGGCCGAATGCCTGCGCATCAATGATCTGATCCTTTCCACCTATGAAGATTTTGGCTTCACCGATATGGTGGTCAAGCTTTCCACCCGCCCGGAAAAGCGGGTGGGTTCGGAAGCCGGTTGGGATCGGGCTGAAGAAGTAATGCAAAAAGTTCTTGAGAAGATTGAAGCTGATTCCAAGGGTAAAATTAAAACCGAACTGAACCCGGGCGAGGGGGCGTTTTATGGCCCGAAATTTGAGTATGTGTTGCGAGATGCCATAGGCCGCGATTGGCAGTGTGGCACCACTCAAGTTGACTTTGCGCTGCCGGAACGGTTTGGCGCGTTTTATATCGACCAAAACTCTGACAAGCAGGAACCTGTGATGGTACACCGGGCGATCTGTGGTTCCATGGAACGCTTTATCGGAATTTTAATCGAGCATTATGCCGGGCATTTTCCGCTGTGGCTGGCACCCGTTCAGGCGGTAGTAGCGACCATAACTTCTGAAGCTGATGGTTACGGCGAAAAAGTCGTGCAGGCTTTGAAAAGCGCCGGGCTTAGGGTTGAAACGGATTTTCGCAATGAGAAAATAAATTATAAGGTGCGTGAGCATTCCCTCGCAAAAGTGCCTGCAATCATTGCGATTGGCGCGCGCGAAGCTGAGGAGGGGACGGTGAGCATCCGTCGTCTTGGTTCAAAGCATCAAACATCTATGACACTGGAAGAAGCGATCTCCAGCCTGAGTGAAGAGGCGGTGCCACCGGATTTAAGGCGGAAGAAAGATTAATGTGTCTTGAGCCTACTGGCCCAGTAAAATTTCTATTTTGGTATTTTGACCGGGCTTGACTTGAAAAATCTTTTTGAAAGATTTTTCGCCGTTTCTAACGGCCGCTTCATAACTGCCTTCTGATAGTATCAAAGTGGGGGAAACCGTGCGGCTTTCAAAGACTTTATCGCCGTCTTCGGAAAACACTGCCCAGGCGGTATTGGCCACCGGGCTGCCACCAATTTGAGAGACCAGGCGCAGGGAAACCGAGGCACCGCGTTGTTGTAAAATTACTTTGGTGACTTCCCCGGCTTTTACCTCCAAATCCGCGCGCACGGTGGCGTTGATTGTACCGTAGCGCGACAGGACATGATAAATTCCGGCGTTCAACTGGATGACCTTTTCCGCCGCCACATTAAATGCGATCAATCGTCTGTCGCCATTTTCATCCAGCTCCAGTTCATAAATCGAAAAGCGCAAATCTTTTGCCGGAATGGGGCGCGCGCCGGTTACCGCCGTTAGCTCAAGACCACCCGCCTGCAACACGAAACTTGCCGCAGTGCCGCCATTACTGAGAATAACCCGTTTGCTTGCCCCCGCACGGCCAAATGTTGCATGAACCAGATAAGTGCCCGCGTTCAATGTAAACGAAGCCGTGCCCCCTTTGGCGGTTGCTATCAAAGGCAACCTGCCGTCCGCACCGATGGCCTCCTTGAACACCCGCCACACCAGACCCCGCTCAATGGTTTTCCCTTTTTCCACAAGTTGGGCACTCAAAGTGAGTTCATAACCGGGTCGGGTGGGGTCAATGGCTTCGGTTTCGGTGGTAAAACTCGATTTTGTATTTTGAGCGGCAACGGGAACCATAGCCGTGGTCAGGAAAACCAAAACGCCTAAGAAACTGAATAAAAACCGTGTAATCATGGATACTCCTTTCCCGCACTCTTGCGGCAATTTCAAGAGCGCATATAAATCAACTTTGAGAATTAACCGATCTGGGTAGAACGAACCGGATGAACACCCTTACAAAATATATGAAAACCCGCCGTTCCAGTCTTTCTCTGGGTCTGGAGGCACCGGGGCCAAGTGACGGGCAATTGCGCACAATACTGGAAATCGCCACCCGCGTTCCTGATCACGGAAAACTGGCGCCCTGGCGGTTTGTCCTGTGGGGTGAGCAGGCTCGTGCCAAAATGCACCGGGACCTGTTGAAACTTCTGACAGATATGCCGGACATTGCTGATCGGAAAAAGAAACAATTGGAAACGGATAAAATACTTCATGCCCCTTGCGTTTTGGCCGTTATCAGCACGGCCCGTGACAACCCCAAAATTCCGCACTCGTGTGTATGAACACCTTAATTGCGGCCAATTCTGTGGGCTTTGAAGCCCAATGGTTAACCGCATGGTATGTTTATGAAGATGGTGCAAGAAACATTCTTGGATTAACTGACGGAGAGCGGGTGGCTGGAATTATCCATATCGGTTCCTCTTCTGCCATCAAATCTGAACGACCTCGCCCCAAAATTGAAGATCATTTTACCTCCCTCTAAATCCAAATTTCAGCAAAGAATAACCATGTTTTACACTGCACAAGACCCGCACGGGCTTCCCCATGATCCATTTAAGGCCATAATTGCGCCGCGTCCTATTGGCTGGATATCAACATTGGACAAACAGGGGAGGCCGAACCTTGCGCCCTATTCTTTTTTTAACTCGGTTTGTGATTCCCCAAAAATTTTGATGTTCGCTTCGAATGGACTTAAAGACAGTGCGCGAAACGTGATCGATACTGGCGAGTTTACCTT
>QILU01000141.1 GCA_003233475.1 Ahrensia sp. | reverse complement strand
GGGTTGATTGCAGCCGCGCGCGGTTCATTTCAGTGCGCATCAGATCGACGGCCATGCCAGCAATCATCAGCATCAGGACCAGAAGGAACAGTGAAAAGATGATCAACGAGCCATCTTCCGAACGGCCAAAGCGCCGCATTGCGCGTGTGAGTACTGTTGGTTTTTGGCCTGAACCGGAAGTTTTTGGGCGTTTGGTCGTAAACATGGAGCACCTGTTAATTCGTTAAACCAATTTGGGGTGCAGGGGCGTCTGGCAATATTTGTGCCCACTGCAACTAAGGCAAGATCGAGCAACTATTACGGCAAGAACGGCGCAACCAAGGCAAAAAAAAGTCATTGATCACGGATTGGGGAGGGTCTGGGAAATTCAGCGGGAATTGTTTCGATTTGAGCGCCGAAGTCACAACTTAAAGGGGATGTCAGGGATACCGGGCCGGGCAGATGATTCTGTTTTTCGGTACAGAGAATGCGCATTGCCGCGCTGACATTTGTGATCGGCTGCGCGATTTACGGGCCGCTATATTACTTGGGTGCGGCCAATCGGCGTCTGGTGGGTTTCAGCATGGCGTCGCTGTCGATGATCTACCTTCAATACGCTCTTGGCACTTCGGGACTGATTAGTATTTGCACGCCTTTGGGCCCGCGTCCGTCACCGGCCCGTTGGATGTTCTTTCGCTACCAACCCGGCGGGCGGCGGACCTGGAATGTGCCGTATTCAAACACAGCTGTTGCGCCGCCAAAGCCAACAGTTACTGGTTTTCCGCTACTATCAAACAGCACCGGAACATCACGTCCTTCGGCCTGGAATGTAAACGTCGTGCAGCCAGTGCCGCCGTCGGGGCACAGCGCCTTTTGCCGTGGTATCGGGTTCCCGTCAGCATCGCGAATTCGCTGCAAACGCGACCATGAAAACCGCTGCGAGAATATCGATGGCAGCCGCGGCATTACGATGCCTTCATTCTCATGTTCGCCTGGGAATTCGAATTGTAGCAGAGCTGTACTTTCTATCATGCGGCTGACAATCATGGCCGTCATGTTTGCCGGCATATTGCGCCATTGGCTGCCGTCCCACAGAATGATGCCCTGATCGCCAATATACATCGCTTCGGCCGCAGGGCTGGCAAACTCAGTATATTCGCCATCCGAGTTGTAGGTTAAAACGGCGGTATCCATAATCATCCGGACCATACAATCCTGGGCCTGAACGGTGACGCTGCCGATGTCGACGGTTGAGGATGTCGGCTTGACCGGTGAAATACCGGTACTACCCCGTGTTACGAGACTATCAATTTCCAGCTTCAGGTCCATATTCCCGACATTGGCCGGTGTTGCGGTAAGCCCCATTACAGTTCCATTTGATGTCGTCAGTTTCCAGTTGCTGGCGTCGTTTTCTGAAAACCCCACCGGCATTAATGTGAACGGCTTGCCGACTTGAGCACAGGATGGGAGATTGATAGCGATTGGCCGCACTTCCACGCTAAGTTCAAAATCAACGGCCACTGCCTCGCCGGAAAAAGATTTGGGTGCATTGACAACGCGAATAAAGCCCAGATCATCGGGCGGGTTTTGCCCGTCGATCATCGCCATTTGCAATCCGGGTCTGTCAGAAATTTTATGTTCCACGACAAGCGTAAGCCCATCCGGGTTTTCGTCGGGAAACTTGATCCTTGCCATCATCAGAGAGTCTTGGGCGCTGATCGCAGGATTCGAGGTAATGTCCAATGACAGCAGTATTGGTTTGGCCGAATATGTCTGCACACTGCCGGCAAAATTGGAATTCGATGTACGACCGGTATTAGGGACATCGACGCCTTCGCGCTGCAAATTTTTATAATAAAGATACAGGCTATCAAGATTTACATCATTGTAGCTTTCAGCGTTTTCCTCAATGTTGTTAAAGCGCGCAACGTATTCGGGAAACACTTTGTCAAAGGTTTGGTTGCCAACAATTTCGTTGTCATAAAACAACTGCATCCCGCTGAAGGCTTTTGAAAGGTCAATATCAAGATTGTTTAAGACCTTAAATATTTTTGAGTTGGTCAAATAGTCCACCCGCTCAGCAGAGCCCCTTCGTTTCCCGACTTCTAATAGGTACGGTGCGTTTCCATATCCCGGATCAGCGATTTCATAAAATGGGCGGTCGAGCGTAATATAATAATCTGGCGGGTATATTCCCGCCGATGCTCCCAGGCTTTGCCCATAACTGTTGCCGATCGCGGCTGCGACACTTTCGTGTACCCAGTCCATATTCTGGGTATTTTTGATCGGTTGGATTGAATGAACGTATTCATGCACAAGAGTGTCCGGATCAGCGTTGTAGTCATTGTTGGCATCCAGCGGCAGAATAATCCGGGTTGAATTATTAAAATTCGTAATGTGACAGGCTTCTGCGTTAATGCATCTGGGCTCTGTATTTAGGGCATCCGCCTGCAACCTCAGCCTCCGCGTACCAACTTTTTGGCCCGGCTCGAGAGCACTCTCCACAATTGTCGGAAATCCAAGGTTCTCGACCCAAGCCTTTCCGGCTTCCATTTTTGAAACCAGGTCCTGTCCCAATGCGCGAAATTTAGGATCCACGTTGGCGCCGCAAACTGTAGGATCTGTACATTGCACCTCAAAATTGTCGCCAGCCGCCAGAGGTTCAAATGCCGGGCTCTGAGAATGGGCACCAAATGCAATGAAAATTAAAAATATTGAAAGATGATATTTCACAATGGCCACCAGGATAAAAACATTTGTCCCGTCACTTTATCACCAAGAGCGTCCAAAACACACGACCAGATTTGTTCGTCTGGAAATTCGAGCACCCGGCCGATCTAAAGTTCATCCACCTGATTGGGCTGTTTTGCCAAAGAACAATTCCTTGCCGGCCAGTGATCCAGAGTGCTGGCTCGACTTCTCCGTGATTCCTACCTGAAAATTGCCCTGAGTCAGCGGATCATGCCGGAATCTTCCATGAATCGCGCCACCCAAGTGCAATCACACTTCGATACTACTCTCCTATTGCGATATTTTCCGCCGCTAATCCCAATGATTACGGGCTTTTCATGGATGCTCGAAAAATTCTCACATTTCTCAATAAAAACCCTTGCCCCCTGCACCCCTAGCGCAGCGATGCGCAGGCGGGGCGCCAGACGGGCTGCAAAGCTACGAGACGCAAAATAATAACAAGAGATACGGCAGGCGGGGCGCGCCATTTAACAGGGCGCATCACGGTTTGTTTTGTCTCTGTGCTCTTTGAAATTGATAGTTACTGAAGAGATATGTGGGCGGTTTGGTTCTTTCGATGGATCAACCTCTTCATATCGACTTCCTAGGGCTTTCGGGCTCGATTATGGAAGGTCAGCTTCACTGTTTGGACGGCTTTTGTTTCTTCGGAAACCAAAGCACAACAAACAGAAAAGATGTTCGAAGATGTTTCCTAGCCGGAGCATTGGAGAACGATGTGCAGAGGTTCGAACGTCAAGGACAAGCGAGCAATCGCTTTTCAACTTGAGAGTTTGATCCTGGCTCAGAACGAACGCTGGCGGCA
>QILU01000181.1 GCA_003233475.1 Ahrensia sp. | reverse complement strand
TGCTGGCGGGGACGGCGGGAACGAATATTATATATGAGGCGGCAGGAATGCATGGCTCGCTGATGGGTTTTTGCCTGGAAAGCCTGTTTTTGGATAATGATGCGATTGGACAGGCTTTGCGTTGTGTGCGCGGGATTGAGGTCAATGATGCGACATTGTCAATTGATGCCATGCGCGATGTTTGTGTGGATGGGCCGGGGCATTATCTGGGCCATGGGCAAACACTTGAATTGATGCAGAAGGAATATTTGTACCCTGAGCTTGCCAACCGTTTCAGCCCAAAAGAATGGGCGGAATTGGGTAAACCGGACATTGTTCAGTTGGCTATAGAGCGAAAATGCCAGGTGTTGAAGCAATTTTTCCCAAATCACATAAACCACGAGACAGACAAATGGTTGCGTGAGCGCTTTAATATTCATTTACCGCAAGAACAAATGCGACCTCGTTAAAATTGAGTCGGTTAAAGTCTTTATGCTCTGGAAATAGCGTTCTATAAGAAGCCAATATTTTTCTTTTACAACGTTGCGTCCATGCCCATCAAAAAAATTCTTGTAGCAAACCGTTCTGAAATTGCCATTCGGGTGTTTCGCGCCGCCAATGAACTGGGGTTGAAAACTGTCGCCATTTGGGCCGAAGAAGACAAGCTGGCCTTGCACCGGTTTAAGGCCGACGAGGCGTATCAAGTTGGTTCCGGGCCGCATTTGGAAAAACCCATGGGGCCAATTGAAAGTTACCTTTCCATAGAAGAAGTGATCCGGGTGGCAAAACATTCCGGGGCTGATGCTATTCATCCGGGATATGGTTTGTTGTCAGAAAGCCCGGAATTTGTGGATGCATGTGAACAGGCGGGGCTGACCTTTATTGGCCCGAAAGCTGAAACAATGCGTTCGCTGGGTAACAAAATAGCGGCGCGGAATTTGGCTGTTAAAGCGAATGTGCCAGTTGTTCCAGCCACCAAGCCTTTGCCAAAAAGCGGTAAAAAAATAATTCAGATGGCGGAAGAAATCGGTTATCCGATCATGCTTAAGGCGTCATGGGGCGGCGGCGGGCGTGGTATGCGCGTTATTCGCTCAAGCGATGAGTTGGAGCGGGAGGCATTGGAGGCGCGTCGCGAGGCGGCGGCCGCATTCGGTAAGGACGAGATTTTTCTGGAAAAGCTGGTGGAAAATGCCCGCCATGTGGAAGTGCAAATTCTGGGTGACGGACAGGGTGGAGCGGTGCATTTGTTTGAGCGGGATTGCTCTGTGCAAAGGCGCAATCAAAAGGTGGTGGAGCGAGCGCCAGCGCCATATTTGAAAAACGAGCAACGCGAAGAGCTGTGCGGATATGCCCTCAAGATTGCCAATGCCACCAACTATCTCGGTGCCGGAACAGTTGAGTTTTTAATGGACGTCGATACAGGCGCGTTTTATTTCATTGAGGTTAATCCAAGGGTGCAGGTGGAGCACACAGTTACCGAAGAAGTAACCGGCATTGATATCATCAAGGCGCAAATTCATCTGGTGGACGGGCATAAAATTGGCACCGCAAAATCCGGTGTTCCCCATCAAAAAGATATATCGCTCAACGGCCATGCTTTGCAGTGCCGCATTACCACTGAAGACCCGGAACAAAATTTCATTCCCGACTATGGCAGGATCTCCGCCTATCGCGGGGCGACGGGTTTTGGTATTCGACTGGATGGAGGGACAGCTTATTCCGGTGCCGTAATCACTCGATTTTATGACCCCTTGTTGGAAAAGGTAACCGCGTGGGCACCGACACCGGAAGAAACGATTGCCCGTATGGACCGGGCGTTGCGGGAGTTTCGTATTCGCGGGGTGGCGACCAATCTGACGTTTTTAGAAAATATCATCACCCACAAAAAATTCCGCAACAACACTTACACAACCAAGTTTATCGATACCACGCCAGAGTTGTTTCACAAGGTGAAAAGACGGGACAGGGCAACCCGTTTGCTGAACTATATCGCTGATGTGTCGGTCAACGGGCACCCTGAAACCCGTGACCGGGCAAGGCCAAACGCCGCAGTGACGTCACCCGTTGCTCCCTGGTTTGAACATAAGGGTGAAAAAATTGTGCCCGGCACTCGCCAGAGATTGGAAAAACACGGGCCGGAAGCATTTTCCAAATGGATGCGCGGAAGCAAAAAAGTGCTAATCACTGACACCACCATGCGCGATGCTCACCAGTCTCTGTTGGCAACCCGCATGCGCACCGATGACATCGTCGCGGTGGCGGGAGCATATTCAAAAGCCCTGCCGGAATTGCTGTCATTGGAATGCTGGGGCGGAGCCACCTTTGATGTGGCGATGCGGTTCCTGAACGAAGACCCGTGGGAACGGCTGGAGATAATTCGTGAACGGGCGCCCAATTTGCTGTTGCAGGCATTGGTGCGCGGTTCCAATGGGGTGGGTTATACCGGGTATCCCGATAATGTGGTCAAACAGTTTATTGGGGAAGCGGCTAAGGGCGGGGTTGATTTGTTTCGGGTGTTTGATTGCCTTAATTGGGTGGAAAACATGCGGGTTTCTATTGATGCGGTGCTGGAAAGTGGGAAACTTTGCGAAGGGGCAATTTGTTATTCCGGCGATTTAATGGATGCAAACCGGCCGAAATACGATCTGAAATATTATGTCGACTTAACCCATGAGTTGGATAAAGCCGGGTGCCATATTATTTGTATCAAGGATATGGCCGGGCTGTTAAAGCCTGCGGCTGCAACAAAGCTGTTTAAGACGTTGCGCCAGGAAACCGATCTGCCAATTCATTTTCATACCCATGATACATCCGGCATTTCTGCGGCCTCGGTGTTGGCGGCGGTTGATGCAGGGGTGGATGCGGTGGATGCGGCGATGGATGCGTTTTCAGGGGGAACATCTCAACCATGTCTTGGATCAATTGTTGAAGCTTTGCGAGGGCACAAGCGTGATCCTAAACTTGACATGGATGCGATCCGTACAATTTCACTCTACTGGGAGCAGGTGCGGGCCCAGTATGCGGGTTTTGAAAGTGATGTGAAGGCTCCGGCTTCTGAAGTTTATTTGCATGAAATGCCCGGCGGTCAATACACCAATCTATAGGGCTTGATTCCAAATGGACCAAAATCGCAAAAACCTATTCCGATGTAAATTCGTTGTTTGGCGATATTATCAAAGTAACCCCTTCATCCAAGGTGGTGGGGGATATGGCGTTGATGATGGTGTCTCAGGGTATTACGATTGCCGATGTTGAAGATCCGAATAAGGATATAGCGTTTCCCGAATCTGTTGTGGCGTTTATGCGCGGAGATTTATCGCGGCCGGCCGATGGTTTCCCGAAGAAGATTCAAAAGAAAGTTCTCAAGGGAGAAAAATCGCTTAAAAAACGGGTGGGGGCGTTGCTTAAGCCGGCGAACCTGAAATCTCTGCGCAAAGAAGTTGAAGGTAAAATCAGCCGTAAAGTGAGCGATCAGGAATTTTCTTCGTACCTGATGTACCC
>QILU01000036.1 GCA_003233475.1 Ahrensia sp. | reverse complement strand
CCCGGGCAAATCCGCGCCCTTTGGCGGGTTGGCGTCGAGCAATAAAATATCCGCCACCCCGTCAAAGCTTTTGGCTTTTTTCAAATCTTCCCTGTCGCGCACCGGCACGGCTTTAATGATTGGCAGATTGTATTTGCTCTTAAGCTGGCTCACCCGTTGGGGTGTTTCACTGCCATGCAATTGCAGCATGGTGGGCTTCATGGTGGTTACAATAGAATCAAGAAATTCATCATCAGCATTCACACTCACCGCCACCAATTCCGCACCCTGCACATCTTTAACAAGCTTTGCTGCCAATTGCGGGGTAATGTTTCGCGGACTTTTTGCAAAGAAAATAAACCCCAAATGGGTAGCTCCACCACCACGGGCCGCTTGAATGGGCGCGTCGGTGGAAAGTCCGCAAATTTTGATGATCGGATTGGTCATGGAAGAGGCGATGCCAGAAATTAAGGCGGGAGTCTATCATGCAACAATAGCGTGGAGCTTGCTGCCGTGAACTTTGAGCCAGGATTTTTGCGCTTTCATATCGGGATAGACATCCTCAACCAGTTTCCAGAATCGGTCGGAATGGTTCATCTCCCGCAGGTGCGCCACTTCATGAGCGGCAAGATATTGCAATACTTCCGGTGGGGCGAGCACTATGCGCCAGGAAAAATTCAACGCGCCGGAAGAAGAACAAGACCCCCAGCGGGAGGTGGTATCGCGAATGGTAATGGATTTTGCTTTAACGTTGAGCGCTTTTGAATAACGGGCAACCGCTTTGGATAAATCCTGTTTGGCCTGGCGTTTAAGGAAGTCCCCCACCTTGCGGGGTAAAAACTTTGGGTCGCCAAACACCCTAATCACCGGGCCGTCCTCTTCCATGCCCACAGATACAATGCCGCGCCCGATACCGGAATGCATGATACGGTGGGGTATTCCGCGCAGGGGAATAGTTACCCCGTCTGCAATCCGCGTCACGTTAGGCAATCGGGAAAGCCGGGCTGCGGCCCAGTGGCGGTTTTTATGCAAAAAATCATCCACCTCATGTTCAGGAGTTCCCGGTGGCACGGTGACTTTCAAACTCTCCTGGGTTTTTGAAGCCGGGACAAGGCGCAGGGTCAGCCGCGTGGTGCGGGGGTTTTCAACCACTTTCACATCCACCTGCCGCCCGTCAATTTCAAGCAATGTCCAACGCTCAACACGGCCGCCTTTTGGCAAAGGGCGTTTTTTCAGGAGAGAAAACATAGGCACAGCTTATCTGATTCGAACGTGTTTTGGTGATAAAAAAAGGCCCGCTCCGAGGCGGGCCTTTCAATTCTTATTTGAAAATAAACTTAGACGCCGGGAACCGTTTTACCGCCAGACTTCTTCACTTTTTTGGGCCCGGAAGGCTTGGCATCGGCATTCACCTGTTTGGCACGGTTAGCCATGAACCGGTCGAACTCATCCTGGTCCTTGGCGCGGCGCAACTCACGGGCATAGTCGTCGAACTCTGCACGCATGGTGTCCAGCTTCACGCGCTCTTCGTGCAAACGCTTAAGTTCCGCTTCACGCCAGTCGTCAAAAGCCACATTGCCGGTGCGGGCATGGGTGTTGAAAGACGGTGCGCGGGAGTACATGTTAGAAAACTTGTCCGTCGCTTTGTTCACATCCGCCTTAAACTGATCGAGGCGGTCACCCCAGACAATATAGGCGATCATGGCAAGGCCAAGGGGCCAGAAAATCATAAAGCCGATAATCATCATGGCGATTGTTACAGGTGTCCAGGCGGGACGGATAAATGCACTAGTCATGGGGTTAAACCTCTCTGAAAATGATGCGGGAAGCGTTGCCCCCGCTTGCTTAACAGGTAGGTCGAATTGGGGGGCTTTCAAGAAAAATCGGATAAATATCTGATTTGTAACTCTTTTTACGCACCTTCAACGATCATCATATCGGCGGTGGAAGCGGTTAAGCGGATGGCCTTTGCGGCTTGGTATTCGGGCGAGTTGTAGCAATCCAGCGCATCCTGAACGGAGGCAAATTCGATCACCACGTTGCGGCCACGGCCTTCGCCCTCGAGCTGGTGGGTCTTGCCACCGCGAACCAGGAAATTAGCATTGTATTTCTCAAATGCCGGTTTTGCTGCCGCTACATAATCCGGGTAACGCCCAGCATTTTCCACATCAACCCGTGCGATCCAATATCCTTTTGACATTTTGCCTCCTAAATGTTCGCGATTTCTTCCACTATGGCCATGGCGGCCTTGCGCTTGTCTGATGCTGCCATAATAGGGCGTCCAACCACAAGGTGAGAAGCTCCTGATTTTATGGCGTCGGATGGGGTCATAACCCGTTTTTGATCCCCCACATCTGCGCCGCCGGGTCGAATTCCGGGGGTGACAATCGCCATCTTGGGGCCAATTATTTTACGAATGGCTTTGGCCTCCTGCGCCGAAGCCACAAGGCCGCCCATGCCTGTCGCCAGGGCTTGTTTAGCACGCAGTTCCACCAATGCTTTTGCACCAAGTGCATAGCCCGCTTCACGCAAATCCCCGTCATCCATGGAAGTTAAAACCGTAACACCAAGCAGGGTGAGCGGTGCGCCTTTCAGCGCTGATACGGCAGCCCCCATGGCTTTGGGATAGGCGTGCAGGGTGAGCATGTTCACCCCCATTCCTGCCACGCTCTCCACGCCCTTTGCCACTGTGTTGTCTATATCGAGCAGTTTGAGATCAAGAAAAACCTGTTTGCCGGCATCGATCAACTCGCGCGCCAGATGAAACCCGTTTTTTTCTTCCGGCGCATAAGCCAACTGATGACCGATTTTGTAAAATGAAACCGCATCCCCCAACTCTTTAACCGCGGCTCTGGCATCATTTATGCCGGGCACATCGAGGGCAACTATCAATCTTGGGTCGGCCATAACATTTCCCGTTCAGGCAAGCACTGTTGCCCGTTCTATCAGCTTTTCACCCATGGAACGCAACAGGCCTTGCGCCCGTTCATTGGATAAATCACCCGCTTCGTTAAAAGCTTCCCCTGCCGCGCCTACGGCCAGTTGAGGCGTGATAACTTCGGCACCGACGCTCACCAGAATGTCACGGGCATGGGAAAGAACGCGAATGCCACCCCGGGGGAACACGCAGCCAATCCAAATACGCGATTTTGGTAGACTTTTTCTCCAACGTCCCGGCTAAGCCAATCAAGGGTATTTTTCATCAGCGGTGATAAAGAGCCGTTATATTCCGGATGAACCAGCACCACCCCCTGATGAGTGGCCATAAGAGAGGCAAGCTTTTTTGCGGCATCCGGAACACCGGACTTGCTTTCATCATCTTGATTGAAGATGGGCATGGGATATTGCGTCAGCGCAATCAAATTTGCTTCTGCGCCCAATTGTTCCAACTGCCTGGCAATCGCTGTGCCCAATTGAGTGGTGACCGAGCCGGTTCGGGTGGAACCGGGAATGATGAGAATTTTTGGCATGATTAGTCCCCTAAGCCTTCGAAAATACTTTTCATACGGGAAAAGA